>JAOZIG010000520.1 GCA_026014515.1 Candidatus Bathyarchaeota archaeon
ACTCCCCTGTTTCTGTATCAGACCGGTGAAAAAAGTGGGCAAGGGACAAATATTCAAACTTCATAAACAGGAGATCACAGCAGGAAAAGGAGTAATCACATCAAACCATCCACAGGCAAGCGCAGCAGGAGCAGAAATGTACACAAAAGACGGCAACGCCTTTGATGCGGCTATAGCTACGCTCTTCGCGTTGACAGTTGTGGAGCCTATGATGGTCAGCATCTGTGGAGCAGGCTTCTTCGTAGTACGAGACGGAAAAACGGGTAAGGTTGAGACCCTTGATAACTACGCTGTAGCTCCCTATGCGGCGCATGACACCATGTATGAGATGGTTAAGGAGCGTCTTCCCGGCATGGATATTTTTGAGACCGTGGGACGAAAGAACATAGCAGGTCCATTGGCTGTTGCTACACCGGGTACATTGAAGGCTTGGGAACACATCAACAGAAAGTATGGCGCGTTGAGTTTCAAAGAGGTCATACAACCAGCCATCAGGCTCGCCCGAGAAGGGTACAGGACCAGTCATTACATGGAGTATATTTTGAGCCTCGGCATTGATGATATGAAGAAGTATCCTGAGACAGCCAAGACCTATCTTCCAGAGGGGAAACCAGTCAAACCGGGCACCCTGATTACTTTACCTGATTACGCTGATTCTTTAGAGTTGATAGCCAAACAGGGCAGTGATGCCGTGTATAATGGTGAGCTTGGAAAAGCCATCGTTGATTACATGGAGGAAAACGGGGGCATTCTTACAGCCAAAGACCTACATGACTACAAACTGATTGAGCGGAAACCAGTCACAGGCACATACAGAGACGACTACCAGCTATACGCTATGTCTCCCGGCAGCAGCGGGGGAACCCACATCATACAGATGTTGAATATCTTGGAGAACTTTGATGTACCATCAATGGGGTTCGGCTCGGTAGAGCATCTTCACCTACTTGCCGAGACCCTGAAGATCGCTTTCGCTGATCGCCAGAAATACATGGGAGACCCCGCAGTAGTAGACATCCCATTAGAGGGACTGCTAGACAAGGAATATGCAGCGAAAAGAGCATCAGAGATAGGCACCAAGGCAAAGAACTACAGCTACGGTGACCCCCAGAGCTACCAACGTAAAAGCAACTACACAACCCACCTATCAGCCATGGATAGCGATGGCAACATGGTAGCCGCAACCCAGACACTAAACTGGGAGTTCGGCTCAAAGGTCACTGTCCCCGGTGTCGGAATCACCCTGAATAACTGTATGGCGCTTTTCGACCCGAGACCGGGAAGAGCCAACTCTGTTGCCGGTGGAAAACGGATGCTAAGCTCCATGAGCCCAACACTAATTCTCAGAAAAGGAGAACCCTATCTCTGCATCGGCACACCAGGGGGACTCAAGATATTCCCAACAGTTGCACAGGCAATCGTCAACATCATCGACTTCAATATGAGCATACAGGAAGCAGTTGAAGCCCCAAGAATATGGACCATGGGCATCAAAGGCACACCGGGGGAGAAACTCATAATGGAGAAGGTTTTCCCAGAAAAAGTAAGAGAAGAACTGGAGTCACGTGGTCACGTTGTTTTCCCAGTGAATCGCATAGCGGGGGGGATGAATGGTGTACTCAGGGACGCTGAGGGTATGCTTCATGGTGGCGCTTGTTGGAGGGCGGATGGAGCCCCTATGGGGGTCTCAGGCGGAAAGACTACACCGGATCGTCTTGAGCCTGATCCCCTCTATTAACCCGTTTTCTATATGAAGAGATAAAAGGCGTAAACACGAGTATGATTTTATGGATAAGAAGAAAGGAGCAGCAATACTCGTCGCTGTACTAGCGGCGGTTGTTTTCTACGTAATGTACACCAACAGCATAGTCTACTGGGACGCATACGCCTACGAGGTATTCACCACAGACGAGATCATTCCAGAGTTCACAATCAACATAACAGCCGCAGACCTAGCCGACTACCCAGCAGTAGTCTCAACACTGGAAGACGCTGAGGAGTACGGTTGGGCTATGGCTACATTTGAGGATGGTAGCTTATACGAGTTTGATGACTTCTTTGAGTCCCAGAATGAGGACATGGAGGCGGGCTTCGTGTACATCAATTATGATGATAACAGCTACGAGGTCAACTTCACCATGTACGGCGGAAGAGACGATATGCCCCTATACCAGTGGCTAAGCTATCTATCAGGAATAGTCGCAGCTATACTCGTCTTGACTGAGCTATTACCCATCAACAGAAACCAAAACTAGATGAGTTTTTCAGTCCAAACCCCATACACATCTTATGTCTACACGCGCCGAGGTAGCACGAGAAGCAGCCAGACTACTCTACAACCGTACAATCAAGGAATACAAGGATGCAAAAGACATGGCTGCATCAAGCCTCGGCACCAGAGCACTACCAAGCAACTACGAGGTAGCAGTCGAGCTGGATAGGCTTGTTGAGGAGCGGGAGGGCTCCGAACGACTGACAAAGCTCATTGAGATGCGTAAGATAGCAGTTGATATAATGAGGCTGCTCAGCGACTATGATCCAGTTCTTATTGGCAGCGTCTGGCGTGGAACCCCCAGAATAGGCAGCGACATCGACATCGTTGTTTACTGCGATAAGCCAGAGGAGATAGAGGAAAAACTAGCTGAACTTGACATCAAAGACTCTGAGCAGAAGACATTCACGGTGGGTGGACTCCCACGAACATCAACTCATATCCCAGTACAGGTAGAGGAACACACAGTAGAGATCGTTGTCCGACCCACCCGAGACAGGGAGTACTATAAGGAGGAGCGTTGTGAAACTTATGGCGACATTAAACGCGGTATCAAGCTGCCTGAACTGGAAAAACTTATACAAGTAGACCCCCTCCGACGATTCATACCCAAGAGGCGAAACAGGTGAAACCAAAACTCTTCGGAAGCTCAGGCATACGAGGCTTGGCGAATATCGATATAACCCCTACA
>JAOZIG010000008.1 GCA_026014515.1 Candidatus Bathyarchaeota archaeon
AGTGAACCAGTCTCCATCCAGTTTATGATGTGCTAGTAATCGTTGTCTCGCCATCTTGGATAATTGTTTGTCTAGGTCGTCTATTGCTGTGAAGTTGTTTGTGATGTATTTTGTTTCTAGAACGCAGTGTCCTGTGTTGATCCAGTAGTCTAGGAGGGGTTTTTTCTTGAACTCGGAGATGTACTGGTCTTGGGTATCAACCACTCCGAAGGGGAAATAGGTGCGTGTTACCAGCAGGGTGCCTTTGATGTCATCTTTGGTTTGTTTTAGCAAGTGTTGTGGAGAGTAGGTTTCTGATACGATTATGTCATCCACGTTCATCACGTAAACAAGCGGTGTCTCTACGTTTTCTGTTGCTTTTCTTACTGCTCCACCTGTTCCTAGTTTAGTGGTTTCAATGGAGCAGCGAACCTCATGTAGAATACGAGGCGTGAAGGCGCTTACATCGCTGTATGTTTTGGCGTCTATTGCGAGTATGATCTGTCTTGCGCCCTTTTCTTTTAGCCAGTCTATCTGGTAGTTGAGTAGTGTTTGTCCATTGGTTACTTCGGCTAGGGCTTTATTGAAGGGGAGATAGGGTTTCAGTCGTTTTGCTGATCCGCCGCAGAGGATTATGGCGTCAAAGCTGGTTTCATGTGGAGCATGTTTCATGGGTGGTGTTTGATCTGGGTTGACTTAGGGTCGATGGACTCGGAGAAATGGTTGATGAGTGACACACATTACTCTACGGGGAGTCGCTCTATCCGATAGATGACTGGTCTTAATCCATCTGTACAGCACCTAATCATCTCGTTTTCCTCTAGCCAAGGATAGAAGCTTCCCCCATGCATCAATACGGCTACGTATTCCTTGATGTCATGCCAAGCGTTTGGGCAGAATCCTTTAGGTGGGGTTCCTGTGCGGTGGGCGATGAAGACTTGTCCCTTGTGGTGGACGGGGCATGGTACGTGGGGTTTGCCGTTCTCGGTGTTGATGGGCACTGGGTCAAATAATCTGCTTGGCTCGACACAGTCCAATACAGTGATCCTTACTGGGTGTGTTGGCATCTTACTCACTCATCTCTTCGATTCTTGTTAGTTTAAACACTACTGGTTTACGTCCATCAGTACAGGAAACATACGCGGCACCCTTCTCAGGTCGATAAAAGTTACCATCAAAGAATAACACTGATAGGTCCTTGTAGATGTCACGCCACGCCCAGCCACAGAACCCCTCAGGCATTACCTCAATGTCATCTACGAGGAAGGTGTCGCATTCAGCTAGTTTATGGCACTTGGTGATGGGTTTCCCGGATAACGTGTGTTGATTGTGGTCTGGTCCGAAGACATCTTCTGGTCCAAACCGTTTCACCACCTCGATCTTTACTTTTGTCATATTATGAATGTTCGCTGGTTCTGATTATAAGAAATCTGAAGCATCGGTGCTGAGACTTCAGTACGGTTTCATATCTATGTATGTATAAGATGTCAAATACCGGTTGGCTGACCCAACAACTATGGGTAAATTGCTGAGAAAGGTAAAAGATGTCTTTGGAGAGGATTTGGATCAGGGTAGGATACGGGAGGCTCTGTGTTTTGATGAAAATCAGGGGCTTGCCAGTGTTGGTAATGATGTTCTAGACCTCTGTAACTCATTGATCCTTTACAGAACCGGGCACTATTCAAGTCAGATTGACACAAGCAGACAGAAGCGATTCACAAGAGATAGACATCGATCAATCGTAAACAGCGACCCAGAGCTGGTGGAGTACTTAATCGCCACAGACTATGAAGAGAATAATCAGCAACGCATCGGTGTTGAGAGATCAGATCGTTATCTGGAGGCTATCATTGGTGCGTTATACCTCAAAGATGACATGAAGATGGATGATGTGGTATCGTTTGTGAAGGACTTGTTTTATTGATGGCTTACCGAATTGAATTATAATCCCTACATTTTCTCGGTCAATGTTTAAATAAGACTGCAGAGGGATAGTTGGTGATTCAGAAAATGGCGACATGTATCTCATGTGGAAGAAAAGTCACTCCAGAGGAGAAGGCGGTGAAGTTCCAGTGCCCAAGCTGCGGTGCAGTGACCCTCTGGCGATGCGAGAAATGCAGGCTCTTTGGAAGACATTACAAGTGCCCAGCCTGCGGACACACAGGACCCTAGTTCTACACCACAAATATATTCAGTAATTAATTGATTCAGCTTCTCTTAACAACAACATGTTGCAGTTATCCCTTGGTTTTTAAACAGTAATTCACAGGCACTACTATGGATAAGCGGGTCTACCTCGGGTTAGCGGTTATCGGATTAATACTGCCTTATAGCCAGTTTATACCATTCCTATTTGAGAATGGAGTCAATATATCACTCATAATTCACGAGATCACCGCATACAGGCTTAGCGCCTTCGCGTGGCTTGATGTAGTAGTAACTGCAGTGGTTGTGATAGTTGCTGTGTTTGAGGATAAAATGCAGCGGTGGTGGATTCCGGTGGCTGCGTCGCTCATTGTTGGACCCAGCTGTGGATTACCATTGTATCTTTTCCTAAGAGACTAGATGTTTTTTATTCATCCATCTATCAATATATCCCATTCTAGGAGAATCTACCATGATCAAACCAGATTTTGGGAAATACCCCACCTACACTGAACTCGTGGAAACCATGAACCAACTCCACGCAGAGTACCCTAAACTCACAAAAATGTACAGCATCGGAAAAACCCTCCAAGGCCGAGACCTCTGGACCATGGAGGTAACAAACCAAGAGACTGGACCCGGGGAAGAGAAACCCGGTATCTGGATCGATGGAAACACTCACAGCAGTGAGCCCACCGGCACCAATGTTTGTCTCAAGACAATCTGGTACCTTGTCACGGAGTATGGTAGGGATGAGACTGTCACTGAGATAATGGATAACAGGGTTGTCTATGTGCTACCTAGGGTGAACCCTGATGGAGC
>JAOZIG010000110.1 GCA_026014515.1 Candidatus Bathyarchaeota archaeon
TTCGCTCGTTTTTCCTACCGATAATATAGAGGTAGCCGCGTTCATCCCTGTAGCCAATGTCTCCTGTGTAGAGCCACCCGTTTTTCATTACCTGTGCCGTGGTCACTGGATCATCGAGGTAGCCTTTCATCAGCTGTGGTCCCTTGACTATGATCTCGCCTTTCTCACCAGTCTGCATCTCAATCTCTCCAAGCTGTAGGTCCATTATCTTGACCTCGGTGTCTGGGTAGGGTAGTCCTGTGCTTTCGTACACTGGGTCGCCTTCGACTGGTGTGGCTGCTATTGTGGGTCCTGACTCTGTGAGCCCGTATCCTTGGTACATTCTTGCTCCGCAGAGTTTCTCAAACTGTTGCATGAGCTGGACTGGGATGTGGGCTCCACCGGAGCTGCACATGGTGAGGCTTGTGAGATCGTGTTTCTCTACCTTGGGGTGCTCGACTACTTCTCTGATGAGTCTGGGGATGAGTGGAAAGTGGGTTGCCTGATGTTTCTCGGTTACCTTGATTATGTCCTCAGCGGTGGGATTCGGGATCAAAGCCATGGTACACCCGAAGCTAACGGCCTCATTCATCACCACTAAACCATAGCTGTGAAAGAAAGGCATGGCACACAGAATCACAGGGTATCCTGCAGACTGTGGCTTTGCGCTGTACCCCCAGCCCCTAAGCCAGTGATATGACTGAAGAGCGTTAGCGATTTGACCGTAATGTGTAAGCATAACACCTTTGGGTTGTCCAGTGGTTCCGCTCGTGAAAAGAATCACCGCAACATCTATTCTGGGGTCTATGCTCGGATACTCAATTAGCTTGGTGCCTGTAATCAGGTCCTCGAAACGGTGGGAGCCTATGGGTCGTTTGATCCTGTATTTGACTCTACTGAGCGCTCTGAGTCGGCTTGGCACATAATAGGCGGCCTCTGCTATGATGAGTTCAGGGTGTTTCTCTGGGAGTTTCTCTAGGAGCCGGTCCAGTATAATCAATATTTTTGAGTCTGTAACGGTGATCTGTCGCTCAATCTCATCAACAGATTGAAGGGGATTTAAAGCTACTACGGTGGCTCCGCATAACAGCACAGCGTTGTACGCTATTAGGAACTGGGGGGTGTTAGGTAGTAGTAGGGCTACCCTATCGTTTTTTGTGATACCCATCCCTGTGAGGTTGGCTGCGAAGCACTCCGTCTGATCCCAGAGAGAGGAGTATGTGTGTGTGGCGTCGAGGTAGATTACTGCGTCTCGGTCTGGGAACTTGCGTGCGCTGTTTCTTAGGAACTCGTAGACTGGCATCTCGGGGTATTTTATTGAGATGGGTACGCCTCTGGGGTAGCTCTCAGGGACCTCCATGATGAAAGGGGGATAGTGGGCTGCTTAAAAGTTGATGGGCGATGATGTTTTATCGCGGCGTAGGTGTTTTCATGTTGATTGCGTTGAAGCCTGAAGGTATCTTTGTGCCAAATATCACTCCTTTCGATAAACAGGGTGAGATTATGTATGATAGACTCGCTGAACTCGTAGAGTACTGGGTTAAAGGTGGAATCTCGGGGATAGTAGCTAACGCCAGTACCGGTGAAGCCCCCTACCTATCAAGAGATGAGAAGATCAAACTCATAGAGTTCATAAAAGAACACGCAGATGGAAGAATACAGGTCTACGCTGGCACAGGAGCCATGAGTACATGGCAAACAATAGAGTTAACCAAGGATGCTAAGGAAGCTGGTGCCGAGGCTGCGTTGATCACTACGCCTTTCTTCTTTAAGCCTAATGACGAGGAGATAGCACAGTACTTTATTGATGTGATAAATGCAGTTGACTTGCCTGTGATTCTATATAATGTTCCTAAGTTTACAGGGTACAGTGTTAATCCCAAGGTGGTGGCGAAGATTGCTGAGGAATGCAGTGGCTTGGCTGCCATGAAGGACAGCAGTGGTAATCCCGGTAATATGGCGGAGGTTATCAGACTCTGCGGTGACAAGATTCACTGTCTGAGTGGCTCGGCGGATATGATACTACCTACATTGATGTTGGGGGGAAAGGGAGCTATCGTTGCTGTTGGGAATATTATTCCAGAGGAATGTGTTGGACTCTACAAGGCGTATAAGAACGGTGACCCAGTGACTGCTGGAAAGTATCAACATAAGGCGAGTTATGTTAACAAGGTCTTGGTTAGAGAGCTTCCTCAGATAGCTGCTATCAAGTACGCGGTCTCGGAGAAGATTTGTGATGCGGGGGTTCCACGTAAGCCATTGACTGAGTTATCAGTTGAGGCGAAAGCTGCTGTTCGTGAGGCTATGAAGCTTTTCTGATCTCTTTTATCATGGCTGTCTTGTTTTGATAGTAGACGGCGTCTATCTTCTTGTAGCCCATTTTTACCCAGAACCCGTATGCCTCTGGCTCTGAATCCAACTGAATATAATCTACACCAATTTGTCGAGCAAATTGTTCTACTAATAGGTACAGTGTTCGTCCGTACCCGTTACCTCGTTCTGGTTCCTTGACAACTATATGTTCGATGTACAGCGAGTTAGGGTGGTATGCGTTGGAGTCCTCCATTAGAATGATCTCGGCGTACCCGTGTTCATCTCCAACCATCCAGTATGAACCCTGTTTATAGTCTTCACCAGGCCCTTTGAGCACCATTAATCCCTCTGGAGAATAGGATCGCCTGTGTCTCTCACTGATGGGTTTCGCGTTCAAGGGGTTCTCGGTATGCTGATATCCGTTTCTTGTATTCAGTTTTATCGTTAAATCAACCGGTAAGAAGGTTGATATTTATTAGACATGACTGTAGACTAACATCACACAACTGGTGGAAACCCGATTGGTACTTGAAAATCTTGGAAGCAACCTCTACAACGCCATACAGAAACTGGTGAAGGCACCAGTCGTAGACGAAGCAACAGTAAAGGAACTTGTAAGAGACTTCCAGCGAGCCCTACTACAGGCAGACGT
>JAOZIG010000451.1 GCA_026014515.1 Candidatus Bathyarchaeota archaeon
TGGTGCAACTATTCCCGCGACCTCGATACCTGCTTGAATTAAATGGTATGCGACCATCAACGCTACGTTTCCTGTTCCTATGATCAGTCCTCTATTTCCAGGCTTGATACCATAGACGTTTAATAGAGTCTGTACTCCACCAGCGCCGTATACTCCGGGTAAGTCATTGTTCTCAAAGACAAGGTTCTTCTCGTATGCGCCTGTTGCTACGAGGTATTTTTCAGCTTTGATCTTTACACTTGTCTGCTCTGGACCAACAAGTAACATCCTGTTTTCACTTGGATAATATCCCACTGCTGTAGTGTTTGTTAGTACCTTGACGTTATCCATTTCTTCAATCTCTTCGACCATGGATTTGCCGAGGTTGAAGCCACGTTTTCCAGCCGCATATTTTACGTCACTGAAGAATGTGTGTGTCTGTTTTACGAGTTGACCCCCAAGCATATCCTTGTCGTCAACAATTGTAACATCTACACCTCTTTTCGCAGCCTCTAGTGCACCCATTAACCCAGCTGGTCCTCCACCGATTACCAGAAACTCTGTCTCTAACTCGATACTTTTTGGTACAATTTCCATATCTTCAGGTATTTCTTCTGCTGGTTTTCCTATACCTGTTAGCTGACGCATAACCATCATGGCGGGTTTATAGATTATTCCAGGTCTGGTGAACATTCTCATGTATTTTTGTGGTGGAAGCTTCATCATGTTCAATATTGGGCTGAGAAAACGTGCGAGTGTCTTTTGTGACCTAATCCGCATTCCATCTTTTACGGGTGCAACGCAGGTTCGTACATTTGGTACTCCATCTACTTCCATCATGCACGAGGAGCATCGTCCGATAGCACAGAAAAATCCTCTAGGCCGTCTATACTTGATGCTCTTGCTAAATTCTCTTAACCCAGATGCATATAATGCAGCAGCAACTGTCTCACTATCATATGCCTTTATGGGTTTTCCATCGAGATAGATTGTTACTTCTTTTCCTCTATTAAATTCGACAATCGGGTGATCATAGATTCTATAATCAGTCATTAATCATGTTCACCCGTTGCTAGACTTCCTAACGTCAAGGTGTCTATGGGAGCCCTTGTACGTGGAGCCTGGTCAACTTTCTTTCCAGTTTTCCGCTCTAAGATTTTCATAACCAAAGGCAAGCATGTTTTCCCTTGACAGTGACCTGTCGTGAAACCGGTTATTCTCTTTAAGGTCTCGATATCATCGTAACCAGCATCGATTGCGTCTTCGATATCTGATTCGGTAATATCGTGGCATCTACACACTATTTTTTTCATCTGGGTATCTGTACTACGGTATAATGCCTACTTTTATACATATGCCAAATTGTATAGTATAAAGAGAAAATATAGACAATATGATACATTATACCGACATATACTATACAATATGTATGATTTATACAGGATGTAGTATACAAAATGAATTTATTTGCCAATATTGTACAAATGTCCATAAAAAAATATACAATGTTGATCTCAACTCAATCTTGAAAAATAAATAAATGATGGAAAAAAGTTATGGATATTCCTCAAGAAGAGTTTCTCTGACTTCTTCTTCGAGTGGCCCTTCACCTTCAACAATATCATGGAAGGTTCCGAAAACCATCTCAAGTTTTCTCCAGTCAGGAACATAGACCCTGCTGAACCATACTCGACTGCTGTCCACGTCGTCGTCCTCTATGTCCCATCTGTACTCGTCTATGCGTTCTTCGCTGATCACGTGGGCGTGACCATATGGTCCTTCGTGTTCTGGTGCTTCAAGCGCCATCACACCGTCTGCGCCATGGGCGAATGCATATAGTAGGTGTTCTTTCTTGAGTCTTGCTAGACTTGGTAGTGGGATGATGCGTATGCTACTTGGATAGGATAGCCTTGCAAGTCCAGCTAGGTCAACTGCCGTATAGGCTATCTCTTTCTCAACGAATGCCAGTATCTTGAGTTCAGCTTCACTACCTTCAAGAGCGCCTCTGATGTTAGCCTTTAGCTGAGCATCGGTGAGTCCTTGCTGGTCTAATGCGTTCTCTTCACATGCTGGGATACATGCTCCACAGCCGCTGCACATTATTTCATTGATGACTGGTAGATCATTTTCCATCCGTATGGCGTGCTCAGGGCATATCTCGACACATGCTTCGCAAGCTGTACATGCATCTGGGTTTGCCAAGAATGCCTTGTTTGGCTCGATCATTCTATCTCCACTAAGGAAGTTTACAACCTTCATGGCTGCTCCTTCTGCCTCCGCTGTTGTGCTCTGGATGTCTTTTGGTCCTATTACCACACCGGCGGCGTAGATTCCATCGCGTTTTGTGCTCATGGGATCTAGTTTGGGGTGACGTTCCAAGACAAACTTGTCCTCGTCCGCTGGTACACGCAGAGATTCAGCTAGTTTCAGGCTTTCCTCTGGTGAAATGATTGGAGGCGCAAGCACAACTAAGTCAGCTGGATACTCGACCATCCTGTTGAGCATCATGTCTTCGCTTTTTACCAAGACCTGATCTCCATCTGGGACGATCTCTGTTACCTTGCCCTTAACGAACATGGCGCCCTTCTCCTGAGTTGTTCTGTAGAACTCCTCGTATCTTCTACCCGGTGCCCTGATGTCAATATAGTGGATGGTGACATTTAGTCCCCTATCTCTTAGTAGCTGTGCCTGTTTCAAGCTATAGAGACAGCATACCCTGCTGCAATGTGGGCGTCCTACCTCTGTGTCTCGGCTACCAGCGCAGAGAACATATGTGACATTCTTCACTTCTTTCCCTGTTTTGGGTACTATTATCATGCTTCCTGTCGGTCCGTTTACGTCGAGGATTCTCTCCATTTCGAGACTTGATACCACGTTGGGGTATGTTCCGTAACCGTATTGTGGTAGTCCGCTTAGATCATATAGCTCGAATCCTGTTGCTAGGACTATGGCTCCT
>JAOZIG010000375.1 GCA_026014515.1 Candidatus Bathyarchaeota archaeon
ATCAAGCTCATAATCATAGATAGCGTCATGAGCCACTTCCGAAGCGAGTACATTGGACGTGAGATGCTCGCCAACAGACAGCAGCAACTAAACAAGCACCTACATAAGCTCATGAGGCTGAGCCGAGCATTCAATACGGCTGCAGTTATTACAAATCAGGTAATGGCAAGCCCTGACGCCTTCTTCAGCAAGGCTGTTTCTCCCGTAGGCGGGCATATACTGGGACACATGAGCCATAACAGGATTTTTCTGAGAAAAGGAAGAAATAATATGAGGATAGCCAAACTTACGGCTAGTCCAAGCCTCCCAGAGGGCGAGGTCCCCATGAGGATCACTGAACGAGGAATAGAGAGCGACGACGATGAGTAAACCAGGAAGCAAACTAACAGTCACAGGAAAAACACGTGAATCAGTAATCTTGTACCTAGAGAACGTACATGACCGTAAATTCTCAGACGCCGAGCGAGAACTGGAGAACCTAAAGAGTAAGAGGTTCCCAGATGAGGAATACCAGATGGGCTACATCAATGCAATGGAAGGATTACTATTATCGGTGCGCTCGGGGGATGACAGAGACTTTTACAACCGAACCAATGGTAACGGTAAGTCCCTTGATGATTATGTGAAAGAGTTCAAGGAGTTTAGAAAACTACCAATAAGAACACAGTTTGATCAAGGGTTCTTCAGCGCGTGGACCGATATAGTCCAGTATAGAATAAACACTGAGTAAGACTATATCCAGCCATTGATACCCATGGTATTCAATAGGGTCCATGTTAGTATCCAGAGAAATAGAAACGCACCCATAGCGATCTTTAGGGTTCTGTTTCTATCTACCTTGATTAAAATCGCTAATGCCTCGGAGTAAGCGATGAACAGTGTTACTCCAATCATGAAGGCTAGCTGCCCCTGCATGCCAATAGATTGCGCGTAGAAGCATATCCCGCCAGTTACAAGTCCCAGCATGGCTTTTATCCAGTATACTTTTTCGGATGCCTTCAATTGTTGTTTCTCCGTGGTACCTCTAAATGTATGTGCTTGTTTTAAAGGTTAGCTGATATACCCGAGACGCTTCTCTTCAGGCAACACTAATTCCTCTTCCTCTTCAAAGATGTCGAGGCGTTTCTTTATTGAGGCATCGATCTTCTTTGCCCGTATGTTCAACTGATTTGTATCTATCTCCACATCAATCAAACGAACAAGCACCTCAAGCACAGCCTTACTTGCGAGATGCTGTGGTACATTCGCATAGGTAATATCACCCATCAAGCAGACGCCGGGAATGCCTTTCGATTGTGCAACTCCTATCATGACTCCGTTCAAGCCATTTACCGCGCCCTCATCTTCAAGCACCTTCACACCTAGACTGGATAACTCGTCCCTGTATTGCTCGTCTGTGAAAACCCCATAGACTGTGGGCTCATCATAGAAATCGTTGGGGTATGCTGCCATTGTGAAGATTCTTATGACGCCTAGTTCAACTGCGATATCAACGATCTGTTGAGCTAGTCTGAGTGATTCCTCTGGTATTGATGGCTGTGCATCGCCAACACAGATCACTAGGTTGTACTCTTGTGAGTAGTAGAGTTTGTGCTTTATCGGCGCAAGCTCAGCTATCCCATTATTGTATACTAGGACATTATGGAAGTATCTGATCTCAGCGAACTTGGTTGCCTTTAACTGGCGTCTTAGATAATCTGCGCTGATCTTTGCTAGGAATCCCATACCAGGCCAAGCTGCTATCATGTTAGGTTTGTTTAGCTTTGGTTTTTCGTAATATTCAATGTCCATGGGATTCCAGATATGGGAGACAGGTACTTGCATTAAACCTTTCGTTTATTGGCTGTTTTTGACGTGTTTTATTGATCCTTGTTAATGCTTTTTAACATGAGTCTTCAAGGTTGTGTCCCGCGACTAAATAATCCGGATGTCGCAGATAGGTGAGACATTCTTAACACATATGCCTCAATACCACTATATAGGATACCGAAAAAACCCGCTTAATATGACAATTCCATGCAACAGAATCATATTATAACAAACACAGCCCAATAGTGTCTGTAGTGGAAGACCATCACGGTGCTTGCACGTTAGCCCTCGGTTGGTATAACAACGTGCAAGTAGGTATTCGGGTATGCCTGAATCGCGCCCACACAGCGGCACAGAATATTTCTGTGTAACCGTGGGTGTCTCCGCTACAATATTGTCACCTAAACTAGGGGATACTGCGCATATGGTAAAAATCGAAGAATGGACTGATGAAGAGGTGGAACTCCTACGCAATTTGTATACATCAAACAAAACATTTGAAGAAATAGTGGATAAATTCCCAAAAAGAACAGAGAACGCCATCAGGCTTAAGGCGTCAAGACTGGGAATCAAACGACCAATAATAGGAAACGTGATCCACGTAAAACCCCTGATGTACAAATCAGGTAATGGAGATGACCTCTCAGGTTATCTAATGAAGTGCAAGGAATGTGGCTCATGGATACAGGTTGAGGATGACACAAGAAATAGATCAACCGTAATCAGCTGCAACAAGTGTGGAAACCTATACCAGATCCTAGCCGATCTATAACCTTGGCTCGCCTTCACTTCATGAGCTTTTTATAGTCTCTCTCACAACTTCAAAGTAGGTGTAACTGCTTGAGCCTAGGCTTAACGACCAAGATGCAAGTAAGAGAAGCAATGTCCAGTCCCGTTATCTCAGTATCAGAAAACGAGGACATAGTACAGGTAGCAAAAAAGATGCGTGAACAACGCGTCGGAGCAGTCATTGTACTAAACGAGAACGGAAACCCCGTAGGCATTGTAACCGAACGGGATATTGTTACTCGTGTTGTCGCTGATGGTGTTGATTCTGTTACTATTTCTGCGGGAAAGGTGATGACGTCCCCTTTGAAGATGGTTGAGCCTGAGCTTGAACTTAT
>JAOZIG010000027.1 GCA_026014515.1 Candidatus Bathyarchaeota archaeon
CCCTAAATATGCCCCCCATAGTGAAGCCCTATTCCCCCTATACCGGCCCAGCGATTCCCTATGATGCTCTCTATTGGTACAGGGAGGTGGAGTCTGATTGATGATGCCTCAGGGGGTAGTATGTTTGTCATGTTCCATGTTGCTGGGTCTGGGTTCCACTCAATTGGTGTCCACTGGAACTCCTCTTCCTCGTTGTATGGGTCGGTGTCGATGATGGTGAAATTGCATTCCTCGTCTCCAATCTTGAGGATGTACTCTCCGGGCGTGTATCGTGTGAATGTGAAGTTGAATATCATGCTACCCAATGCGTCTAGTTGAACAGGGTAGAAGAAGCCCTCAGAATTGATCTGGGCATAGACCTCCTGTGAGACTGGGGTATGGTTGATGTTTGCAGCGCCAAATGTTACAGTGATCTCCCTGTTGGGCTCTGCAAACCTCGGCGAGACGCTGATCCAGTCTACTGCCACAGGCATTTCCCTCACCTCGAATGAGCTACGTATATCGTTCATGTGGGCTTCATAGATGCCCTGTGTAGTCAGTGAGACTATGAATTTTGTTGATACGTGGTCTGATTCACCGAATGTGATGTTTCTCGTCTCGTATGGTGCCCCAGAGATACTGAGCGTGACTGGAAATGGGTCATCACCAGATATTCTCTCCAGCATAACCGTGATCTCCACTGGCTCACCGCTTGGTACAATCTGCTTGTCCTGTGTAATGCTAGTTACCTTGTACTCTTTGACGATTGGAGTGTATGGATAAATTGTTTCATCTGAGGTATTGGTGGCTCTATCATCTGGAAGATATATTCCCCTCAAAACCACAGCCCCAAGTGCAACTACGATTATCAACGCAATCAATAGCTGGGCATTGGTGACTCCTCTTCTTTTCAAGGCTAGAAATCAAAAATACATGGAGCTATTGGTGAAAAAGCATTCCCCTAGCTACCCGTCTCAAAAGAGTACATACTGAACTCTTGAAGCCCCACAAAAGTACAACCCAGTGGCTCTACCTGCCGCTTGTAGACCACATCGAAGTTTCTGTAGCTATCCTCTGTGTAGTGAATCGGAATCATGTAACTGGGCTCAAGTACCTCTACCACATCAACCACCTCATCGCCGTACATGGTCTGACACCCGGGTCCAAGGGGTAAACAAGCCACATCAATTGTGCCTTTCAGTGCCTCGTATTCTGGGAGGTTCTTGGAGTCACCCGCGTGGAATAATGTGAATCCGTTGATGTCGATGATGTAGCTTGTGAATCCGCTCTCAATCGGGTGGCTTGCCGCAGAGGTACCATCAGGGCTGAACGTGTACATATAGTAGGCTGTTATCTTGATGTCGCCTACCATCAACTCGTCACCGGGAACAACAGCCACGCCATCGTGACTTCTGATCTCAGATGTCATGGACTCTGGGAAGACATTGATTGTATCCTCCTTCTGTACTAACCGAATCGAAGCAAACTGATAATGATCCCCGTGATCATGTGTCACCAACACAGCATCTGCAGGACGATCACCATATTCCTCTGGCAGATCGATAGGGTCGATATAGATACGAGCATCCTCTGTTTCTATCATTATACCCGCGTTTGTTAGAAGCGTCACATTGACATCTCCAATCTCAACCACACTTGTTGCTGGATTCGATACTAGCTGTGAACCCACAGCAATAATTATCAATGCTAACAATGAGCCTAAAACCGCTTTATCTCTCAGTGACATGGTCCTCAAAAATGGGTTAGTGGATTCACTTGTTAAGAAGTCCGCATCAACAATACTATCTTCTCATGATCATTGGTAGTAACTCTGTATTCGATGTTGATTCTATTATGCGTCAGAGGTTCTTTCTGAGATGGGTAAGTCATCGTATTAGCGTAGTAACCCATGTTTCTCCAGCTTCTCCTACAAATAATGACTACCACTAAACTCCTAAATGCATAAAATTCATTGTTTCGCCTTGTTTATATTCTACACCACGTCAAAATATGCGAGTTGAAACTCGAAGATACCATACTTACCGCATTTCAAGGTATTAGCGAGAGAAAATTCCGGCTCGCACTCAACGTACTAGGTATCCTCATAGGCTGTGCAGCAGTAACCGGGCTCATCAGCATCACACAGGGATTGACAGTAGAGGTTAGCGGTCAACTTGAGATGTTTGGACCCACAAACGTGATGGTTATCCCATATGAGATCAGACAGGGAAGGGGATTTGTGGGTGATAGTTTCAACTGGCGTGACGTCCAGATAATGGAAGATGTTCCCAACGTCAAGTATATCGCGCCAATAGTTACCGCAGGTTATGCGAGTTATACTGTGCGAGGTGATACCCATGTCGCGCTGATGTATGGTTCGACGCCTGAGTACTTTGAGATATTCAGCAGCTTCAAGATAGCTGATGGAAGAGCTCTGGTTCAGAGTGACTCAGGGGCTATCGTAATTGGGTACCTGGTAGCCGACCCAGATGATGATGGTGATCCACTGTATGAGGTGGGTGACAGGATAAAGTTCAGTTTCTATGTTGGCGGTGAAGAGCGCAGCGCCACCTTCCGTATCGTGGGGATTCTGGAGAAAGTGGGAGGCACATTTGGCTCAGAGGATGATCGAAGCATCGTCATGAATCTAAGAGACGCTCAGAGCACATTCGAGACCGGTAGCAAGATCGATTATGTTTCACTACAGGTGAACGAGATGGATAATGTTGACGGCGTTGTTGAGGAGATCAAGGACAAGTTCGATAACAAGGTCATGGCAATGAGCTATGAACAGATACAGGAACAGGTAGATCAGGTACTTGGTACAATAGAGGCTGTTCTAGGTGGAATCGCAGCAATCAGCCTCATAGTAGCTGGAGTCAGCATCATCAACACCATGACCATCAGCGTCATGGAGCGAACCCGCGAGAT
>JAOZIG010000478.1 GCA_026014515.1 Candidatus Bathyarchaeota archaeon
TGAAAGGAATTACCCCAAGGGAGTATGCTGAAGCAGCTGTCGGATTCTAAGAGCGGGTGATAACAATGATGGGGTAAGGTCAAACATATTCAGAAACACTTACCGCTATAACTTTGGGGAGTCAGACTTGCTGTAACGGGCATATGCTGACTCCCCAAAGTTCGTTTCTTTAATGTATTATCTTACAACGCTTGGGTCAAGTTCTGGAATTACGAAACCAAGCCCTAGTCTTTCTAGTTCGCTCTTAGGAAGCGAGCCGTCCCTGTTCAACTTGCAAGAATTCTCTAAATAATCTGGGAACTCCACTTCACGCCAGTATGGCTCATCAACCATATACTTAGTACCGTACTTATCGGTAATGGTTTCCGTATAAGCTCTTACAGGTATGATGTCATCTTTGCCAAGCGGGACATTATACCCTGCTCTATGGCTTACGGCTCGACTGAAGTAAAAGAATCTCCAGTACATGTCCTCGACATCTTTAATTGTGAGATTCCAACCGCAGGCAGCATTCAGAAGCTGGCGAGTGCCCTCATTGATAGAACCAAAGGAATTACTCAACATGCCAGCATGATAACTACACTGGGTTAGTGATGAGTTGAAATCTCTAGGTTCACCGTGTTTTCGGGCACCCTGAGCACTTGCCGTATACCTGAATCTGTTGGTTCCACTACGCATTTCCTGGGTATCCATGGCACAGCCATGAACCTCATATGCATACCAGATTGATTCCTCACCAAAGACCTGTTCGGCTCGTCGGAAGCCATCAGCCAAAGCGTTAGGTGCCTTATCCTCTCGATAGGCTATTTTTTTCATCAGGGCTAGGGCAGCATCCAAGTCCCCCCATTTGAGATCAATGCCGCCAAGGTCTTCCTGGGTGATAATGCCATGCTCATAGAGATCCATAGCCCAAGCTACTACACCACCGAGTTCTTCACCATCCATGCCCAACTCTTCAAGAGCAGCTGATACTACTGACTGTTCCTCGTATGTTTTAAGCATCCAATTGGCTGAACAACCGCCTGAGTTATCGTAAAGGTGTTTGCATACCGTTGCTCCCAGAGTTGGATTGTTATCGAAAGAGGACACATAGCAACCGATGATGCATCCAGGGCAAGCATGATGCCATAGCCTGTATTTCATCATATAGTCATTATAGTTATAGTTATCACAAATGGGGTCCCAAAACGAATGGTTGTTCTTAACACCTGTCATAATACTCCCATATTTGAAGTCCCCAAGCGTAGATGGATTACTTAAATAAGTGCTAGTCCAATTATTAATACCATAGTGTTTGCCAAAATACTGTATAGAAGTTAACGCATTCTTAGGATTTGTGACATAGCTTTTCTGAAGAGCCCAAACTTTTTGGTGGTCGGCATAGGTTGCCCCTATAGTTCCCCTCACCACCATCGCTTTGAGGTTTTTGGAGCCCATTATAGCGCCTGGCCCACGCTTGCCAGCGCTGTGTATACCATCAAAGATAATGTTGGCGTATCTTACCAAGTTTTCGCCGGCAGCTGATATGACTGCAGTTCTAAATATCTCACCGGTTTCTTGATATAATTTTTCCTGTAATCTTGCATTGGTTTTTGTTGAGTTAAGCCCCCACAGATCAGAAGCATCCCGTATCTCCACCTGGTCATCGTAGATATAGATGTATACAGGGTTACTCGCCTTTCCGGTGATAAGAATACCGGTGTTATAGCCGGCATCTGCAATCTCAGCCCCAAAATAACCTCCAGAAGTGGCTCCGCTCTTCCAGCCAGTTAAGGGGGAAATGAAACTAAGAGCACACTGCCCTCCGCAAAGTCCGGTTAGCGGCCCAACGCCAAAGTGCAGGATTTGTTCTGGGTCAAAGGAACCTGTCTCCTGAGGAACCCTATCCCAAAGCAATTTATTACCTAATCCAGTGCCAGCGCTATATATTTTGACATCTTCGGTAACATCCACTACTTTACTTGTCTTGGTGGTTAGATCAATCTCTAACAGTTTAAATGCAATTTCACTCATTTGATTACTCCTTTTCTCCTACCAGTTCCTGTCCGGGAAGCAAAAACTTTCTTTGGTTACGGGATATATTCGCTTTGCAAGCATATCAGCCTTTTCCATAATACTTCTCCGATGCCAATGACGTGTGGACAGGGTAGGATTTGAGTATGTAAGAGCGCTATTAGGACAAATCTTGACACACTCTGGGTCCCGGTTTCCTGTGTTTTCCGTATCGCATAGATCGCAGACGAATGGCTTATTGGAAACTGCCGAATTAAACCTTATCGCATTGGCACTGCACGCACCTGCGCACAAAAGGCACTCGATACATCTAACCTCATCAATTACCATGTGGAGCGTTTCGTTATCATAGTAAATCGCCGGTGGGTCCAACGGGCAGGCCTTTTCACACTCCCTTTCATCTTCTTGACATTGAGAGCATACTATTTGGATTCCTTTAATAATTGGTATCTGAGGGGACTGTACCTTTATTCTAGAAGCGTCTTTGTTGAGAAGGCTAAAATGCTTCATTGAGCATGCCTTGGTACAAAGCCCGCAGCCGCTACACTTGTCCTCATGAACTTGAATAAAAGAACTTCCACTAGCAAGAGGATAAACCTCCCTACCGTAGATCTGTTCGATTGTTTCTTCCTGGTGATCAGCCTCATAATGAGCCTGCAAGGCGCCAAGGGTATTAAATTCCGTACTACAGACGGGGCAGATAAACTTTGATACCTCCTGGGTGGTTGTCGATATTGCCGTTTCGGTTACAGTGGTTTCATTGCCTGCGCAGGCAGCCAGCAACGCAGAGGAGCCTATAGCAGCTCCCCCTACCACAATACCCGCGTCCTTCATAAACTCTCTACGTGAGAGTTTTACTGGTTCTTTCCTTTTGTCCTTTTCAGACATT
>JAOZIG010000126.1 GCA_026014515.1 Candidatus Bathyarchaeota archaeon
TATCAAGAGAAAAAAGATAGTTCGTGTATAGAAGAATAATAAAAGTCCAACGAAAACCCAGCTAACGCCACCATAGTATTTCTGATCAAACCACAACAATGATGCAGCCTCTAAACCTGAAAGTGTTTTAAGATCATCACGGTAAGCTAACTCTTCCCAATCATTTATTGTGACGGATAGGTCTTCGAGGACCTCTCTTCCTTTCTCTGTTAATGTGTATACTAGATTTTGTTTTGATACGAGTTCAGCTTCCATCAATATACCCAGATGATACGATAATTTGTTGGACTCACCAGCATCTAACCCAATATAGTTAAGCAGGTCGGTGTGACGCATCGGTGGCTTTGTGGACATCTCTGTAAGAATTTTTACCCGAAGTTCATCTGATAATGCCTTAGCTATTTCATGTATACTGGGTTGCGTCATTATGGCTTATTTAATGATGAAAATGGATAAGGTTTATAGTCAAAAAAATTTGAGTACGCTTACCATTTGGTGCGGTTCTGCTTGATATACTCTCGTAGCCCACCTACTTTGAGTATCTCCATCATGAACGGTGGGACGGGTACAAACTCAAGCTCTTTCTCGCCGTTGATGATGATCTTACCCTTGGCAATATCAATCTCAACAGTGTCACCTGTCTTGATCTCCTTGCTCACGTTGGGACATTCGAGTGCAGGTAATCCAAGGTTTGCGGCGTTTCTATAGAATATCCTAGCGAAGCTTTCAGCTATAACCGCTGATACTCCTGAGTACTTTAGTGCGATGGGTGCTTGCTCTCGACTGCTACCTAGTCCAAAGTTACGTCCACCGACAACTATGTCCCCGGGTTGAACCTTCCCAACGAAAGATGGGTCGATGCCTTCCATGGCGTGTTTACCGATCTCTTCGGGGTCTGTGAGTTCTAGGTAGATTCCCGGTAGGATGAAGTCTGTGTTGATGTCGTCGCCATAGTTCCATGCTTTTCCCTTCATGTTTATACCTCCCTTGGGTCAGTGATGACCCCATACAATGCACTAGCTGCTGCAGTAGCTGGGCTGCTTAAGTAGACAAATGCCTCTGTGCTTCCCTGTCTGCCTCTGAAGTTCCTGTTGCTGGTGCTGAGGCTTACCTCGCCGGGTGCCAGTATTCCATGGTGTCCTCCAAAGCAGACGCTGCAGCTTGGGTTACATAGGACTGCTCCAGCGTCCATCAATGCTGTGATGATTCCTGCCTTGTTTGCTGCTTTGTATACTTCTGGACTTGCTGGTGTGGCGATTACTCGTACATCCTTGCTGATCTTCTCGCCTTCCAGTATCTCGGCTGCTGCCTGAAGGTCTTCAAGGCGTCCATTGGTGCATGATCCGATGAATACTTGATTGATCTTTGTGCCAGCTACCTCTGTAACGGGCTTCACGTTATCAACTGCGTGTGGGCAAGCAACTTGTGGTTCAAGATGCTGTCCATCAATCTCAATAGTCTGCTTGTAAACCGCGTCCTTGTCAGAATAGACTGGTGTATATTCATGTTTGACGCGTCCCTCAAGGAACTTGAATGTCTTCTGGTCAGGCATACAGGTACCAGATTTGCCACCGACCTCAATCGCCATGTTACATAATGTCATTCTGGCTCCTATGCTCATCTCATCGATGGTTGAGCCCCTGAACTCCAATGCACAGTAGGTTGCACCATCAGCACCAAGCTGCTTAGCAGCATTCAGAATAACATCCTTGCTCATGACCCTGCGGCTCAGTGAACCCTCAGCCTGTATCTTAATAGTCTCTGGAACCTTGAACCAGAGCTTTCCAGTGCCGATAGCTGCACCCATATCTGTGCTGCCTATGCCTGTTGAGAATGCTCCGAAGGCTCCATGCGTACATGTGTGACTGTCTGCTCCCACCATAAGCATACCCGGATAAACGTGTCCATTTTCTGGGATGATCTGATGGCATACACCGCTGTTAATATCATAGAAAGTTTCGAGGTTCTGCTCCTTGGCTATCTCTCTGCACTCTTTATGGAGTGTTGCATTGGTGATGTTTGTCGCTGGTGCGATGTGGTCCAGTAGGATTGTGACTTTCTTGGGGTCAAACACCTGTTTGATGTCCATATCATACATGGCGTGGAATGCCAGTGCTGCTGTAAGTGCAGGCATGAAAGCGAAATCGATGTCTGCCTTTACTATCTCACCGGGCTTTGCTTCCTCTACGCCAGCGTGTTTTGCTAATATTTTCTGTGCTATTGTGCTCATTCTTCATCCTTCTTATCCAGTAGTCTATTCATGCCTTTCAGGATAGCCTCGACGCTTGCCATAACAGTGTCACCGTGAACACTACTAGCTGTAATGGTCTTATCTCCCTGTCTTACTCCGACAGTTACATCAGCGACAGCATCAGTACCGCCGGTAATAGCCTTCATCATGAATTTCTCCAATGAGATATCAGCGAATCCACCGACTACATCTCTGATGGCGTTGATAGCTGAGTCAATAGGACCATTCCCTACTCCGCTACCTGTCATGGGGTTGCCGTCAACGATCAATGTGACGCTTGAGGTGGGTGTGATGGTGTTTCCAGTGACAACCAGCAACTGGTCTAGTTTGACCCTGTCCTCGACACGTAGATTCATTACGTCTTTAGTGATTGCGTAGAGGTCACTGTCAGATAGTACCTTACCCGTGTCACCGATGGTTTTCACCCTTCGTGCAATGGTTCTCAGTTGGTCCTCTGTGGGCTCGAACCCCATGTCCTGAACCATCTTAAAGACACCGTGGCGTCCTGCGTGCTTACCTGCTGCGATCCTTGATTTCTTGCCGACAAACTCTGCGTTGATAACCTCATAATTACCTCTGTGTCCTAATACACCGTGCACGTGGATACCTGCCTCGTGGGCGAACGCATTGTCTCCTACGATGGGAC
>JAOZIG010000352.1 GCA_026014515.1 Candidatus Bathyarchaeota archaeon
TAGATAGCTCATACTGGTATTGTTCTGTGGGGATAACGCAGCCGAGGAATAACGCGTACTTCAATCTGTTTCCCCCATTATTTTTTTGAAGGCTTTGAGGAAAGCCGCCATATCCTTGGGACCTACAAGCTCGGGTAAATCCAAGTCATCTCTTGAGTAGTCATCAAATTCTCTGTCAAGTATCTCTTGAACCTCTTGAATTCGAGACATTCGTTTCACGGCATTGGACATGATATCTAGGTCTCTTGGGTGCTCCTTGCCATTCTTCACAGCGAGATTCTGAAGATAGATAATCACTTCATAAGGTGAAATCTCTCTTGGGCACCTCTCCAGACATTGATGGCACTGTGCACATAGCCAGATAACTTCATTGATTGTCATCTCATCGAGTCGCTGACGCTGAGCTGCTAACGCTATTTTCCGTGGACGAAGAGCCAAAACCCTAGCGGCGGGGCATCCGCTGCTACATTTGCCGCATTGATTGCACTCCTCGAATAATGTATCCAAGTCCTCGTAGAAGAGTTCCCAAGTATCCTGTTGTGTTTCCATATTTATCTACCATTCAATGTATCTAACTCGACTGTACCAGAAGACGGCATCAAACCCATCTTTGTAAGTAAAACAAGAGCAGCATCAGGATTAGCGTCCTGAGCGGTCTTTATTAGGATCAAAGTTTTGTTGATGGTGATAGCCTGTTTATCCTTCCACATGGCTAGGATGCTCAGAACTACCTCGTTTGACAACTTGTTCTTTGAGTCAAGGATTATCTCAACTAATAATTCACACAAGAGTGATCTCCGACTTATCGGCAGACTATTGACTAACTCGGAGATACTCATATTGAACATCAATCCTTTCAGATGGGCTGGTTTATCCTTAACTCGCAGGGAAAATTCGTTTTTCAAACTATGATCGCTTATTTGTTATGAAAACAGATCGATATTATCGCAAAATGAACGCATATTAGAATATTTTTTAAGACGCGGTTTCGAGATCAATAATATGAGTCATTTTGTATATAATTTACATATTGATATAAACAATATTTATTCGCACGGGGGAGGAAATTCACAATTTGTCACTAGATGAGCTTGACCTACGTATAATCCGATCACTAAACCAAGATGGCAGAAAAGCGTTCAAGATAATCGCAGAAGAACTTGATGTAAGCGATACCACGATAAGAAAAAGAGTAAAGCGAATGCAAAAAGATGGTGTGATCAAAAAGTTCATGGTCTTAATTAATTATAGACTCATGGGAAGAGTGGTCAAAGCATTCATAGGATTAAAAATCAGTCCCGCAAAAATACCAGAAGTCGTTGAAAAATTAGAGAAACTCGCTGATGTACACGTGCTTTACAGAACCACTGGGATATCAGATCTATTCTTAGAGGTAATCTTTTCAGACCTTGATGAACTAAACGCGTTCCTATCCAATGAACTGAACATCGATGGTATAATAGAGACAGAAGTCAATGTAGTAATAGGGCCATACAAGAGATGTCCATATACTGGACTATAAAATCGTAGGCGTGATAATTAGAGGATTAAAATCAGTTTATTCTTCTTTTCTAGACTAGTAAAACCTCTTCGCATTATATTATAGAGTAAACTATATTATCTTTGAAGGGTTCAATATCGGAGTTCAGGGGAGAAAGCCGTGGCGTTAATCGAAGTAAAAGACCTAAGCTATACATACCCACAGGCAGAACACCCCGCTATCAAAAACATCAACCTAGAGATTAACCAAGGCGAGTTCATACTACTCACAGGACCAAGCGGTTGCGGTAAAACCACCTTCTGCAGAACCTTGAACGGGTTGATACCTAAGTTCTATAATGGTGAGATGACTGGGCAGGTCATAGTAGATGGCTTAGATACCGCTGATCACAGCACCATGGAGCTAGCCCAACACGTGGGGCTCATCTTCCAGAACCCTGACAACCAGATATTCGCCTTAACCGTCGAGAAAGACATTGCCTTTGGGCTTGAGAACCTTGGTAAATCCAAGCCTGAGATGTATAAGGAGATAGACTGGGCGGCTGACGTAACAGGCATACAAGAACTCAGACACCGGGCAACCCATGAACTCTCAGGTGGTCAAAAACAGCGTCTAACAATAGCATCAGTGTTGGCTATGCATCCCAAGATAATCGTTATGGATGAGCCCACTAGTTTCCTTGACCCTGTTGGAGCTGAGCATATATTTGAGGTATTGAATCAGCTCAACCAAGAGCTTGGCATCACAATCATCATCATAGAGCACAGGATCGATATTGCGGCAAAATATGTTGACCGCATCATCGTCTTCGATAGAGGTGAAGTTCGAAGCGATGGCTCTCCCGAGGCTATATTATCAAGCGAGGATACCCGCCTTTTAGGCGTTGGAATACCCCGAATACTCACCTTAGCGAAGAGAATGAGATCCGCTGATATTTTTGATTATAATCCATTAACCGTTGACCAGTTCTATGACAAGATATGCACAGTAATTCAACCAACTGTAAACAACAACACGAAGCCACCATTTGATCTAGACGAACTATCAGGAGAATACCACCACAAGCCACTGATAGAGGTAAAAAACCTTCAATTTGATTACCCGGGAAACGTCCACGCGTTACAAGGCGTAAACCTAACGATACATGATGGAGACTATGTTGCCATAATGGGTGAGAACGGAGCAGGCAAGACCACCCTCGTTAAACACTTCAACGGACTTCTCAGACCAAAATCAGGCAGCATACATTTCATGGGAGAAGACATCAAAGACAAGAGCGTAGCCCAACTAGCCAGAAAAATAGGCTTGGTCTTCCAGAACCCTGATGATCAATTGTTTGAGGAAAACGTTGAGAAAGAGATTAGCTTTGCATTACATAATTTTGGTATAA
>JAOZIG010000353.1 GCA_026014515.1 Candidatus Bathyarchaeota archaeon
AAGCCCACAAAGACATGCCGCAAAGCTTCTTGCGCCGTAGTCGCCATCTTCAATCTCTCCTGCGGTGATGACAACGCTTCTCGAGTTGATGAAGTCATCCTTATCCATATCCAGCTTTACCTGTTCAAGATATGTAGCAGTACTAGGGTACTCTTCGGTATCCCGGTCTCTTGCTGCAATGACTCCTACGACTGGATAACCCTCATAAAGACGGTTGTCGCAGAACTCTGAGAGTTGGTTATAGTAATAGTCCCTTTCGGGTACTTTTACGTCTAATCTTGCAAACAGCGGACAAACAACATCAGCATCAGCTATCGTCATCGAATCGTATATGGATTGCAACCTGTCATATACTGTGATCTCGTCAAGATCGTCTTCGTCTTCTCCGCCTGTCAGGAATACGCCGTATTCGCTGGTATCGGAGAGTGTCGAAAGTGCTGCTGTGGCATCGATCGCTTTTGCGCTCATCTTATTGTCAAGATACAGTGCGCTGTGATTGATGGCCTGTGCAAGGTCGCCGATCGTTCTTGTATCTGCAAAAACGAAGGCCCTGATTGTTTGTGCCTCTTCATCCCTCAATGTAACGTATTTCACACCGTCACTTGAGGAGACTACAACTGAATAACTGTTTGTTCGTGTGCCTGCACTGAGGCTTGTGATGGTAATGAGTGAATCAAGCGTCACGGCTGAGTGCTTTCCATTGATCCTGAATGCCATTACGTTTGTTGACCCATTCGCAATAGCGTCCCTGCATCCGAGTGCAAGTTCGCTTCCGATTCCAAAGAGCTCTTCCGGGTCATTGTTGGCTCTAAGGTATACAGGAACCATTGACGGGCCCTTGTCGGCGAAGCCTATGAGAAGCGCCGGTGCATCGAAGTCATCATAGGAAACCGGGGTGTAACAATCTTCGATGTTGATGTTTATTGGCATCCTATCACCTCTCGTCTATTACTACGTATCCGTTTCCGGTTGCGTTTGCCAGCCGGATGCTGGCTTCTATCGGATCAACCATACAGGCGACCCTAAAGTATTCTATTCTTCCCTTGTCGCCACGATATGGCTGCGGGTAGTTTACTTCAAATATGCTCGTGTACTCGTCTACAACAGGCTTGTCGTTTTCATCCCATTCCATTTCGCAGATCAGATCACCCTTTGAAGGGCGCACTGTATGCTTCATGTAGAACATCTTTGAGTCAACTGAGAACTCTCCGGCCTGTGTGGAGTTTGATATCCTCGGAAGCGTTTCCGGGATAGCCTGTACATCTGAGCGGCAAAGGTGCTTTTCAGCAGTGAAGTGATATCCTGTCCCTAGGCAGTTCGGGCACTTCTTGTTTGCTTCTTGTCTGGATTCGTTCCAGCACCTGCAGCGTACCTTTGTGTTTTGTCTGATAAGAAGGACGTAGTGTCCATACAAATCGAGTACGTTTTCGAAATCTTTTCTTATATCCATCTTTAATCTTCCTTAGTGCCGTCAATTCCAGAAAGGCGTCTGTCCATCATGTCAGGATAGCCCTCTTTGGAGTCTTCAGTCTGTTTGATTAGTGTGGATACCGGTCTTGCATAGCCTCTTCTAGTTCTGCCATAGAGGGCATCTTCAAACTTCTTTAACTGCGCAGCGACATTGTTGATGAAGGCTTGTAGCTCTTCCATCTTCACAGACGTTTCAACCTGGAAGTCGCCAAGTGTATATACTACGGAACCCATTGTAAGTTCCATGTATTTCTTATTAAGGATGTCGTAGACGGTCTTATACCTTACATAGTCGATGATGTACGTCGGCGGGTTGTCAAAATCCGTTTCGCTGTCGTCCAATTCGTCTGTCGCGGCTTGGATCTCCGTTGCTCTTTGTGAATTTAGAACCATTTTTCTTATGACATAATCCACGTCTGCGGTTCCCATAAGGTTCAGATCATCGAGCACGTCTTGCAGGTCTCCATAGTACCCGCCCGCCACACTTGTCACTGCGGTAGTAAACGTTATTACGCCGTCAGTGAGCGCGCCCGTCATCACAACCGTATAGGTGGAGTCATCCGAGAACGCTTCATCTGGCGTTATGGTGACTATCTGCCCGCTTACTGAAAGCGTAGCAGGTACGGTTACAAGGGGTAGGATGTCAAGGTCTACGATATCTATGACATCAAACTCCTGGTTGAGTAAGAAGATGTCGGTATTAAGGGCCAAGCCCAGGTCCGATACATCGATTGAGAACTTGATTTTTACATCAGTTGGTGTAGTGCCGCTCATATCCGCTGACGGATAACTTGAAGCGACTACCGGATCTCCTTCTTGAGACCCGCCTGCTTCGACAGATTCATCGTAATAGAATCTGTTTGAAGGTGAGTACGTTCCTCCAACTGCCTTTACGCGCCAAAAGTATGCGCCTGTTTCATATGTAAAAGACGGAGTGTAGTTTACATCTGCTACCGTCTCTTCTATCGAGATTGTGGAAAAATCTATTTCTGTTGATAGCTGGAAGACATACGTTTCATCGATATTCTCCCATGTGTAGGTGATTGGTGATGCTGTGATCGTTTCTTGATCGGTTGGTATGATAAGTTCCGGTGTTGCAACTGCATCTGCAGCTACTGTGAACATTGAGACAAATGTTGTGAGCATCTCACTGCCGTCTATGTCCTGGACCCCGCCTTCTTCTTCTGGGGCTCCGTCGATGGAAACTGCGTATACGCTTGATGGTGTAAGTGCAGAATCTGGGGTTATTGTGAGTTCCCTCACGATTGGATTGTAGGAATAAGTACAGCCTACTTGGACGTACTCTTCAGCTACTGTTTCATATAGCTTTACGTAATTTGGGTCTGTGACCCTTCTCAGGTTGTTGTGGTCAACATCCGAATAGGCCATTGAATTGGAAAATGTAACTGTGATGCTGAGGC
>JAOZIG010000118.1 GCA_026014515.1 Candidatus Bathyarchaeota archaeon
CATTACCATATTATTGCTAAAACTAATCAAATCGAATAGGCTCATGACTCTAATATCCGTCTCCCATTGAAGCTCAGTACCCTCTTGGAAATACTCCTCAGCATCCTCCAAAGGCACAGATAACTCAAGATCAACCGGCACAGTGGAATGAGCAGGAATACTCACCGTTGCACTATCATATGAGACCTCTACGCCATCCACGATCATGGCTATACGTATCTCTAAAGTAGCGTCAACAAATCCACTGTTACGCGGAGATAAATTAAAGGGCACTACAACAGGGTCCGTAAACTGTATCTCAATACCCTGTTCACCACTGGACATGGCTGTAGAAAATACACCAAGCATAGAATGCATTCCAACGACGAGCCCTAACGCTGATGCCAGCTGCACCAAGGCGATGAGAGCCCCGATAACCTTCGAGAACTTCAAAATAGCTCACTAAACAGAATAAGAAACATGCCGCGTTATATAACTATCAGCAAAAACAGGCACAATACACAAAATAGATAATAAAAAACTGGAACAAGACTTGGTAAACCCTTAATAAACCTCGTCCAGCAAGGCAATATATTATGGGCATATGTTACCACTGCGGAAAAGAGGTTGAACCACCAGTAAGGTGCCCCTACTGCAACCTAACATTCTGCGACGAACACTTACCCCAGAAAGCCCATAACTGTATCGCATTATCAAATAACCTCCAAGGCATCAAACCAGAGCCAATAACCAAGACAATCCACTACGTTGAACCAGAGGAAGAAGAGGAAACCCAGAGACCCCGCCCAAGAACAGTAAAAACAAGAAAAAAGACAAGCTTCCTAGGGCAAGGAATCACAAAACAAAAGGTACTGGTTGTAGTCTTGACACTTGCATTAAGCCTAGCAAGCGTATTGATGCTATGGCAGTGGGAACCAGATGACGATGGACCTCCAGTAGGACCCGTATTCCCCATAACAAAGGAAACCATCGAACAACAGGAATACGTACTAGAACTCATCAACAAAGAACGCGTTAAAGAAGAACTCCCACAACTAACCCTGAACAATAACAGCATTGCCCAACGCTATGCCGAGGAACTGCTCAGAACGGGCAACCTCAAGAATAACCCTGATCTCCCCGCATACATGGGTGAGAACCTCATGTATTTTGAGGGAGAAGACTTCAATGTCACAATCGTGCTTGATGCGTTGCTCTATGATATGGTCTATGATGACTCTGATTATAACTGGGGAAACCGGGACAACATACTCTACGATGAATATACCGCTGTTAGCATAGGCGTCGCCTACGACGATAACAATCTATATCTTGTTCAGGATTTTAGCTAGAGAACAGAGTTCAATAAAACCCATAAAGACTATGCCAAGAAAACAACTCATGCATAAACTTTCACGTGAACACAAATTTTTCATGGGAGGTTTCCTAGTTGGATTCGTATTTTACGCAGGAACCTTCATCCTAGGCTTCTATCTGAGAATAAAGGGAATAATGTAGAGAATTAGCGTCGATAAACCTCGACGTTATGCTCAAGACTGGACTCACCCAATGCCTGAACAGTCGCAGCCATCAAAGAACCAAGATTCTCCAAGTCCTGCAGACTGATGACTTCATTAGGGCTGTGCATATACCTGTTAGGCATACTGATCAAACCACAAATGGTGCCACCGCGCTCCACCTGAATAGCCCAAGCATCAGTACCACTCCGGCTAGGCACACCCTGACGCTGACAAGGAATACCATTCTTCTCCGCTGAAGCCTCCATCATCTCCCACAAGGCACGGGTAAAGTTACCGCCAAGAGCCACCACGGGACCCTTACCGATCTTAATACCCCCTACCTCATTGGGCTTGACGCCCGGTGCAACCGCATGTGTTACATCGGTGGCGATAGCTGCCCAAGGCTTGATGTTATACGCCGCAATAGTGGCGCCTCTTAGTCCAATCTCCTCTTGAACCGTGGCGACAAAATGCACCTTGATGTTCTTTGGCTTATTCTTGGAGAGAATCTCCATGGTCTTTACGAGACCTGCGACACAACAGACATCATCAAAGGCTGGACCTACTAGCTTATCGCTGTCTTTGGTGCCTAATTTGGTGACATCAAGATAGGGGGTACACACGGTACCAGACTTAATTCCTAGTTTCTCAGCCTCCTCTTTGCTGTCTAATCCTAGGTCGAGGAGCATATCCTTCAACTCAGGAGACTTATCCCGCTCCTTGGCGTCAGTGAGATGTGCCGCCTTCACAGCCACAGCGCCCACAATATAATCTTCTGGGCCATCACCATACCAGACTTTCACGCGGGTGCCATATGCTACACGCTTATCCCATCCACCTACCTGTTTGAAGCCGGCGAAGCCGTCGTCGTCAACGTGGCTTATCATGAAACCGAGTTGGTCATAGTGTCCAGCTAGCATAACGTCTCGTTTGCCGTCACCGATGACGCCGATGACGTTACCCATGACATCAACTGTTACGCTGTCACAGTATTTGCTGAAGACCTCGATGATGCGCTCACGGCGCTGCTGCTCGAAGCCTGTGACGCTTGGAGCTTCCATGAAGTACTTCAGTGTCTTGTACAAGTCAACCATACTTATCGAGCAAAATTCAGCCCGAACCCGTTTAAAGTTATCCACCCTCGTAACCATTATACACCCAGAACCCAAGCACATAATATGACACCACGACACGCCCTCGTACGTGAACCCGGAAACCTGTACACAAGCTGCCTCTCAGAACATCCACTGCATCATACAGTGAGTCTCAAAGGCGCAAGAGAACAGCACCAGAAATATAGGGAAACATTAGCCGAACTCGGGCTAGAAGTAATCATGGTCCCACGCGATGATCAACACCCAGATAGTTGCTTTGTAGAAGATAATGCGGTGGTTGAGAATGGAAAGGCATTGATCTGTAGGATGGCTAAGGAATCCAGACGCGGAGAACAACCCGGAGTAGCAGCTACCCTCGAAGAGTATATGCCTATTAAATGGGCGGAGGAGCCAGCCACCGTTGAGGGTGGTGATGTGGTTCACGCTGAGGGGAAACTCATCAGTGGCATCAGTGACCGTACTAACTATGAAGGTGTGGCGCAGTTACAGGAGTGGCTGGATGTGCCTGTAGCCACGATTTTTGATCCAACGATTATGCATCTGAAGAGTTATGTGACTTATCTCGGGAAAGGTATCATGATCGCTACGGAGAAATATGCGAATCACCCTGCGTTGGAGGGTTATAATATTTTGATTCCTCCTTCTGAGGAGGGTTATGCTGCTGATACTCTGGCTGTAGGTGATACTGTGATTATGGCGGATGGGTATACTACGGCTCAGACTATGGTGCGTGAGGCTGGGTTTGATGTGATTAGTCTTAATGTTTCTGAGATCCAGAAATGTGACGGTGCATTGACCTGTCTCAGTGTGCTCTGGTAGGAGAAAATATATCCCCTACCCCTCACGTTACCTCCCTATGAAGTACTATACTAAACCCGGGATGGAGAAATACCCCTTCAGTTCAGCCGTCAAGGCAGGCGACTTTATTTTCATCAGTGGAACAGCCGCAGCACAAGATGATGAAGGTAAACCATTGACTACTGTTGAGGCGCAGACTCATGAGATTATGAAGCAGTTTAAGGATGCTTTGGCGGAGTTTGATGCTAGTCTTGATGATGTGGTGAAGATTAGTGTCTATATTGAGGATCAGTCTGAGTGGCCTAAGATGAACGCGGTGTATCGTAGTTATTTTGGTGATAAGTTGCCTGCGCGTGTGGCGGCTGTTACTGGTCTGGTGATGAAGGGTTTCCTTGTGGAGATGGATTGTATCGCTTACAAGCCCTGATTTTATCCTTAATATTAGGTGAATTTCCTTGGTGATTGGTTCCAGGGGTGGCTGTTTCTAGAAATATCTAAATATAGGGGCCCTGTATTCTGTCAAGCTTACAGGGGAAACAATAATGTCATTAAGAGACCCGGTTAAAATCGAGATCGCAAGAAGCCATAGGATCAAGAAGTCTGTTTGTAGGAGTTGCGGCGCTACTAATCCACCTAATGCTACAAAGTGTCGTAAGTGTCGTAGTAAGAACCTGAGGCCCAAGCGTACAAAGGGTAAGGGTAGATAGGCTACTCTATGTCGTAGCTTACTTCGAGTACTTGTTTGCTGTTTCTGTATCTTGTTTTAGTGATGTGTATTTTTCCTACTTCGCCAGTGGTGCGTGTGTGTTTTTTGATGCAGGCGTTTACGTTCCAGTCTGGTAGATGGAATATGGTTACTGTTTGGATTGATTCGGGTAAGGGGAATTTATCGTATATCCAGTCTCCCCAGCGTTCTTCTGCTTCTTTTCTGGTCATTGTGTAGGTTTCGATTTCTGCGTCTTCTGTGATCTTTTGGTTTACTTTTTGTTGGATTTCTTCTAGTTGTTGGTCTGTTGGTTTTCGTGGGTATTCTACTGCGATTCTTCCATGTGCTCCGTCGATGCTTGCGCTTGTGCTCCATTTTGCTTCTGGTCCTAGTACTTTGACGATGGCGCCTTTGACTATGTGTAGTGCTGTGTGGGTTTTTGTCTCGATGTTCATAGCCGTCTTATGTGCTTGGGTTGAAAAAAGTGTATTGGGTGGTGTCTACTGGTGGGTACTTTGGGGAAAAAATTTTCTCGTAGGAGTCTATGTGAGGAGTTGTTATTTTGTGGGATTCGGTGGGAATAGACTAGTTTAGTGTTTATTGGGTGCCTAGTTTGGCTCTGGTTTCTGCCGTGATTGGGTTTTCGTGTAATAAGCCGTGTTTTGGGGTTTGTTTGATGATGTGTTGATCGTTAGATACTATGATGGGTAGTTTGTGTTTTTTTGCTGTGGCTATTAGGAAGCCGTCTCCGAGGGGTATGTTATCTGTTTGTGATACTGTTAGTCCGTCTATGCTTGTTTCTACTGTGGTCATTGCTTCTAGGATTAGTTTTATTTTTTCGATGAGTAGTTTTAGGGGTCGTACTTTGTAGTACCAGTATAGTGTATTGTATGTTTCAAGTATTGTAGTTGGTGTGATATGTAAGGGTAGATTTTCGTTTATACAGTGTTCAAGATAGCTCCATGCTTCTTGGTGGGCGGGGGATTCATCATAGAGTGCGTAGGCGAGTATGTCAGCGTCTAGGAGTCTCATGTTTTACTCCACCGTACTCGTCTTTTACTGTTGAGAAATCTGTTTGAGCCCTATCTGGGTCTCCTTCGAGTTTTATGGCTTTGATCTTGTCGAGTAGGTCTGTGTTGTTTACTGCTTTGAGTAGGATGGTGTCTTTGTCTATTAGTTGTATGTTGAACTCTTTTTTGCCTATGGTGTTTCGTATCTCGGATGGTATTGTGATTCTTCCTCGTTCATCTATACTCGCTGTTTCGCCCACGCCCATTACCCACACCCATATGGGTTTTGGTGTATATAAACAGTGACTCGACCACTTGGGTTGTGTTCATTAACCTCTTTTTTGATGCAATAAAATGAGTCTCATAGAGTGTGGATGGGTTTTACTCTATGAGTGTTTGTGTTTGCTGAGTTTGTCTAGCTCAGCGATGTCCGCGGGTGTGACTAGTTGGTGTTCTAGTCCGTGGTGCCATGGGTAGACTAGGAAGAACCATCTGTTGAGGCAGTCTACGTAGTTGAACCAGCTCCATAGGAGGTCGTCTAGTTCTTCTTTTGTCTGTACTGTGGGTAGTGCTTGGTCTATGGCTACTGTGAACTGGTATAGGTTTGGGACGTTGAGCCATGGTGCTGGGCAGCCTGGTGGGTTCTGGTTTCCTAGCATTTTGGCGATGTGTAGTGTGCTGTATCGCCATATCTTTTTGCAGGTTTCTAGTGGTATGTCTGGGTCGTTGATGGCGGCTGTTACTGTGGGTTTTGCGCATTTCCATCCCATGGCTTGTGTGTCGGCTATGAGGAATAGTAGGTTGCCTAGGATTTGTCCGCCTACGTTGGCTCCGCTGGGGTAGATGCCTTTTTTGCACATGGTTACTTCTGTGGGTTCTTCCCAGAAGATGCGGTCTAGATCGTCTTCGATCATGTCCTTGACTTGGGTCCAGTGCATTAGGGGTGCCTCCGTGCGGTCATGGTGATGGGTGTATGCAGTAGGTAGTAGTGGTTCCAGACTGTTTCTCCGGCTTTGATGAGTTGGGGCATGTCTTCTTCTGATACTTTGGCTACTACTGCTCCGCTTACTGTGATGGGTTCTGTGCATGGTCCGTAGTAGAGGCTGATTCCTCCGTAGCCTCCGTGGACGCTGTAGTTGACGCTGCCGGGTGGTATCTCGCAGAACATTCGCTTTGTGCGTCCTAGTTGTGTTCCTGTTTTTACTGGGTGGCGTGGTGGTCTTGCTGCTGCGCTGAACTCTTGTCCTGTGCTTACTGGGTGTCTGCAGAATAGTTTGACTGGTTCCTTTAGGTTTTCCCATAGTAGTTTGGTTAGTTCTGGTTCTTCTTTTTCGAGGAGTGTGGCTGTTAGTGTGGTGTCGATGGTTGGGAATGTTAGTTGTATTTGTTTCATGGGGATATTGGTGTGTTTATTGTATTTTAGTTGAGGCCTCTGTTTTATATTGGGTTTATCCGGGGATCTGGTGTATCTGGTTACAGTATCTTCTTTGTGACATTGTTCAACTGATTCCAATGGGTGTAAAAAATGGAAAAACACGAAGCTATCAACTTTGATGACTTTGTCGAGAACCTCCAAGTATTCCAGAAAAACCCAGAAGTCCTTGAAAGGGTAATCAAAGCTGTCAAGGAAGTGAATGTCAAGGAGTACAACGATATTCTGCGAGAGCACAGGATAAGATGCAGGTGCGTGATCTTCTGTAGGTGGGTTTGTTTTATCGTAAACTGGCCATGGTATCGCTACCTTGAGGTCAAGGTACCAGAGTACAAGCTCAAGGATCTGATTGATGTGACTATCAAGCTTCACAAGCATCCTGATTTCGGTGAGGCTTTGATGAAGGCTCATAAGAGCAACGAGATAAAGCCTATTGAGGATCTGATTCGGAAGCTTGATCTGGGCGAGTATAAGCCGTATCTGTTACGCTGGTGTCATTATCTCAAGTGTATAATTGTCTGTAGATGGTTCTGTTATCCTCCCTACTTTTTTTAAAAAGGGACAGTTTTTTGGTGTAAAATTTCACTAAAATGCAAAGTGCCCAAGTGTTCTTACTTGAAGACGCCGTTTTCCTCAAGCCAAAGCCTGTGGTTCGTTTGAAGCCCGTCTTTTTTGTTCTGCGGTTTTCGGCTTTTCGCTTCTTGAGCCGTTTTCCGCTTCCACTTGGGCAATTCTATATAGTATGTACTTTCTATATTATACTTGAGTTTCACGCTGGGCTCAATTTTTCCGTGGTGTCTCTGTGCCCTTATAGGGGTTTTGACACGTTTATACCAATAATGTCCCATTGACACGGGACAATGAAATTGTTTAGCCGTGGGACACAAGTAGATGCCAGTCCAGAAGGGTTAATTGTATTATGCGTCACATGAATTTCTCAAATGTTGAAAGCTTCATCCGTGGGTTCTGGGGAGTATTTTTAAATCAGAAGACACGTACAAGATGGCGCGCGAGCCCGTAGCTCAGCACGGATAGAGCACAGCCCTCCTAAGGCTGGGGTCGAGGGTTCGAATCCCCCCGGGCTCGCCACTAACAGACTTTTTGGTATTGATTAGACGGCGATTTGGTACTGATTAGCTTCCATTCAGATCCTTTTCCATGCCTATTTTCACTGTTTAAGCCTTAGAATCACTAGGGTGCTGTTTTTCCCCTCCCCTTTTGGAGTTATGATCTATATTTAATCTATAAACGAAGTGTTTAGTTTTAATTATCGGGTCATAGGATTTCACATAAGAAGGAATGCCCACCATAGATTTCTGTAATACTTCGACTAGATGAACTGGATTAGTCTGGCTATATTTATCGCTAAAATGTTTTGATAATATAAGATACTCCTGACTACACTTGTGTAATGCGTTTAATAAAAGGAGCCCAGCAAGACTGTTTATGCAATTATTCAGTGTTGCGTGTGTAATTTTGTTGTAGTAATCATGCTTCATTTTATTATATGCAGACCACCAGCTTGGAGTTGTAGAAGCAAAATTAGCAAATGGTTGTACTTCTCCATAATTATCTAGCCCATAGGGGGCGAGAACTTGGTTTTTTGATAGTTGATAAATTGGTTCAAATGTTTGTTTATAATCATCTACTGTCCAAAATGGGTACCCTCCATCCTCTTCCCTGTTCTTAATAATCTCCTTTTGTGTGATTACTATCTCACTATTCTCAATATACGGGCACGAGATCATGTCTTTGAAGAAAGTATCGACTGCCGATCCAGTCAGTATTAAAAAACTAGCCATTTCCTCACTCCAAGTCTCGGAATTATCTCTTGAAAAAGTTACGTGTCTTGATATTATTTCTAATCTATCTTCAAGATATGTATAGGTCCACCAGTTCTTGCCAGTTCTGAAACTACACGAATGTGAATCGGGAATCATATTAATTTAATATATTTGAAAATAATTAAAACTCTCTTATTGTTTATTGAGAAAACAGTGTCCACTTTTAGGCTCTGTCTCCCTTGTCCCCCAGAGGCGCTCATGATATTAGCTGGTTTCCTTGGACCTGAACCTCAAAGTGTTTCTCACATAGGCTTCTAATCGGGCACGGAGCACACATCTGGTGTGTACACTGGTTACTGGCTATCACCCAGATAGGCTGGTCAAGCTTCCAAGGAGAGGTACCTATATTCCTAGCAGCCTCCCTCCATATCTTCTCGATAGCTGGTCTGATGGGAGACTGCTGAACACTACCAGACACAGAACCAACAGGAATCAATGCACCAGTATAGAAAGTGAAACGGGAAACCTGCAGATCCACCGCCACATCAACCCTGTCAAGATCAGAAATCTGAAGCAACCCAAGATCACCCATAACCCTCTGGAAAAGAGTACCAATCTTCTTACCCCGGATATACGGGAACTTGTCAAGCCTCCTCTCCAGCTCCTCTGTAGTGATTGGGGTCATGGTTAGATTCCTTGGATCACCATCATACCTACTCAGCAGTATCTTTGAGATGGTCTTCCAAGCATTAACACCATTCGATGGGAACCTTGCACCGAGGCTCTGCACAAATTCTCTAAGCTCCTCATCAGGTGTACCTAATATTACCTCTGGCTCGAACATCTCCGGGTGCCTTTCATACTGGGTTCTGCTTCGACTCCATAACCGATGGGCATCAGTCTGATAATCGACAGATAATACATAGGTATAGTATAATGCTAGTTCTCGACTTCCCGGTTCAATATTGGGCATGATATACTCGGGCATCACATGACCCTTGAAGTAGCCTGTCTTGGTGCTAAACTGATCATGAAGAATAGTACCTATCTCCGTGGCTAACTCAATATTGTATTCAAACGAGCCATCGTTCTTGGTTCTCTGTGTGCTTCTCCCTGAAGGTGCCATACTTAGCATGGTACCACATTTGCTGCAGAACCTGTCCGACATGTTTATTATGTCAAACTCTGCTCCACATCGTCCACAGATCATCCTCAAGGCAATCAAACCAATATACTCTTGAACAGTATAAATTATGTGAGAGTAAATGAAACTCGGATTAATCAGCTGCACAAAATCCAAACAGACACACCCTTGTTCGGCAGCAGAGATGTACCAACCATCAAGCCTGTTCAGCAAAGCCTACACATATGCCACAAAGTGCTACGACCAGAACTGCATCCTCAGTGCTAAATACGGGCTCCTACTTCCAGAAGACCCCATCGAGCCCTACGAGAAAACCCTGAAAAACATGGGGGTACAGGCAAAACGAGACTGGAGTAAACGAGTTCTAGTCCAGATGGATGAAAGACTCAAACTACATCCCGGTGACGAGGTTTACATCCATGCTGGAAAAGATTACAGAGAATACCTGATCCCGGGACTCAGAAGAAGAGGATTGAAAGTACATATTCCTCTTGAGGGGCTCAGCTTTGGAAAACAGCTCCAATGGTATGAGAAACACGAATGTCTCGAATAGTGGCTACTATCTTCTCACTAAATAATAAGAGAAAAATGTTAAATGAATATTAATTTAAAATTTGACTATGGATTCACATAGTAATATACATAATGAGAATAAAAGAAAACAAAAAGCCTCTAATAAATGGTCATCTGAATTTGATAGAGAATATGATAAGACTTTATCCTATATTATTAATATGCAAAATAGAAAATTGTTTTATTTAGAATTAACTTTTATGGGAATATTTGCTAGCATAATAATTAATTTATCTTCTTCAATCATATACGAACTTCTTCCATATAATCAAAATTTAGATCGTTCAATGGTTTACTTATACATTCTATTACTTTTATTCCTCATAGGATATGATTATTTTAGGACTAGAAGAGAAAAATATCGTCCATTCCCCTCTGTTTTATATTATAAATTTGAAGTAGACAATTTACCTCCATATTTATGGAAAGGAAGATATGAAAAAATTAGAAAATATCTTGATTCTTGTAAACTAAAAGATTTTAAAGATTTTTCTAATTTAGTTCTAGACCAGTTTATGTTCTATCTTCAAGTTATTTTATATCGCAGAGAGTTTTCACTAATTAACGAGGCTATAGAATACGATTCTGAAGATTACGAGCCTAATTATCCAATTTTGAGAAGAGAATATGATTTTTCTCCATTATCAAAAACTGATGTGCAAATTCATTTTTCGATAATAATTGAACCAGAAGTTATTTTTGAAATAGTTAACGATGTCGGTGATTTAACTTCTGCAAGAGATTTCAATATATATTTAGTATTTAGTATTTTGAATCCTGACCATCCTCATGCTGATGATGTATTAAACGATATTCATGAAAAAATTGCTCCAGTTTATCCAGAGTGGCTGTCTTTGTCCATTGAAAAGGGATTTGCTAATAGGATTAAAAATTATCACAGATCAGATTTACCATAAATTAATGAGTTATAAGTCCAAAGCTGACTTGTTTCTCACCTTATTTCAACACTTCCGGAGTCTTAGCTAATTGACTTCCCCGTTAAATTCTGAAGTGTTAATAATTCCTTCTTTCACATAAATGTTTGAACAAACATATTCAGCTCATCTAAAAATATTATACTGTAGATGAAAGTGAAAAGTATCCATATTCCTAAGACATTAGTAATATGAATCCATTGTTTTGCATAATAGGCTAGACGTCGGCGTCTAGACTTATGATATTCGGATCTAAACTGGACAGCCCAATAGTATCTAGATAATAAATTATCTTGATGGAAAAAATCTAATTCTTTAATATATTTTTTAGGTGCACTAGTTAAGGTATAATCGTAGAATGCAGACCAATAGAATATTCTTGAAAAAACATATACCAATAAAATGAAGGTTGAAATTAGGAAATAACTGCGTAATATGGCGCTCATTTCCGATTGAATTAGTGTATAGGCAGTAGCTATCAAACCCAAAAAGTATTTTATATGTTGATCTATTTTTGTGGACGTTTCTGAAAGTAAATATTTTCTTGTTTCCTCTCTACAAATTGGGTTTTTAAAATATTCTTTTTCCGGATAGTCTTGTTGATCAAATTCTTCTTTAGCTTTTTTTACTCTCTCTTCATCCATGCTTACTAATACATGCTTTTCTGTTATATAATTTTACAACTATTACTCAACCCTAGTTAATTGAAAAACTTACAATTTTAAAAATATAAATTACTACGAAAAGAATACCAAATGTAATAGGTAATAATATGACATTTTCTCGAATCATATTTCTTTCATTTAGTAGAAATTTATCCATGCGTGTGTGTTTGATAATTGGAATTATATTGTGCCAATTACCAAAATATCCTTCTCTCCAAAAATGGACGTTCTCGCCATATATTCTAATACATCCATCAATGCTCAAACACATTCCGATTACTAATATGAAATACAGTATAGAAAGCCCACCAAAATACCAACTAATTTTTTTCAGTTCAGGTAATAATTCAATTATTCCAATAAAACACGTTAGAAAAACTGTAGCCCAAAAGGTAAGATAATTTACATTATTTTCGACTCTAAATTCAACCCACTTTTCTAGATTCATTGTTTCAGCTTTCGAGCGTGCTAAGCTTAACTCATCAATATTTTTAGTAGTTTTAATTTTGGCATCCATACCTAAAAATATGTTTTATTATCAATTTAATATTTTGATAGGTCTAGAAATATTTTTCATAGTTTTTTTCTTTTTGAATGGGTTGTTTTACTCAAAAGGATTATAGTGTCATTGAACCTTACAAGTAGTATGGAGCAGAAGGTCTACACCCTGAATGATGGTAGAGAGATTCAGCTCAGATCAGTGGAATCCCATGATAAGAAGAACTTACTCGGGTTTTGTGAATCTATGGGTGGCTATACTTACATGTTTCGACCTCGATAACATGTTGGATATCCGCTTTATCAATCTGGTAATCATACACGACGACAGAATCGTTGGATAAGGCGAGATAATGAAATCACCGGATATTCGAGACGGAGAACTCAAGATACCTATCCTAAGATGGTTATTTTCCTGCTTTCATTGCACTTGTTTTTGGTGAGCTGATGGTAACCTCATCCACCAGTCCAGAGTTAGGTTCGTCCATATATGTGTCAGCCGCGTATAACCTAATGGTGAACTCCGAGTCTTTGCTTGTACTCAGGGTGTGCTCGACGCTGAATCTACCTTCCTCATCAATGTCTAGCATGATGATCTCTCCGTTGACCAATATATAGGCTGATGATACGCCGCTTCCACCCATATCCCTGATGATGGATAATTCATCTCGTACATAGCCGCTGATTGTTAATTCAGCTGATTTGCCGTTGGGTGCCCAATGGTCTGTGACATGGATTGCGCCAGTTGGGGGCATGGTGTCCTTGTAGGCTTCAAGTTGTTCCGTTAAACCAGTGATCAGCGTTGACAACTCTATGATGTTCTGTTCTTTTTCGTTCAGTTGTTCAGTAAGACCCGTGTTATCTGACTGTAGCTGAGTGATCTGGGTGTTTAGTACCTCTATTTGGGTGCCTAAGCCTTCGATCTGTTCATCCTTTAACCCTAACTGCTCCATAAGAGTGGATACTTGTCCTGAGAGGTCAACGATCTCCCCTTCTTTTTGCGTCAGTTGACTAGTCAGGTCTGTGTTATCTGACTGTAGCTGTGTGATCTGGGTGTTTAGTGCCTCTATTTGGGTGTACAAACCATCGATCTCTGTTTCTTTTTGAGTCAATTCTGTGGTTAGACTGGACACCTGTCCTGTGAGGTCAACGATCTCTTCTTCTTTTTGTGTTAGCTGGTTAGTCAAGTCTGTGTTATCTGATTGGAGTTCTATGATCTGGGTGTTTTGTGCCTCTATTTGAGTGTCTTTTGTTGATATCTGGTTCATGAGGTCTTCGATTAACTGTGTTTTCTCGGTTAACTGTGTCTGTAATGCTGTGTTTTCGGTTTCAAGGAGCGCATAATCCTCCAGTAGAGCATTGTATGCGTTCTGGGTTGTTGTGTACTGTTCCTGTGCATCAAGCAGAGCTTGGTTTGATGCTTGGAGTTCATCGTTCAGTGCTTGGTTCTGGTCTGTGAGTGTGGTGATCTCTTGGTCTTTTTGTTCGAGCTGGGGGATGAGTGTGTTTAACTGGTTACTGAGTTCTAGGATGGTGTTCTCGCTTTCTGTTTGACCGTCTATGTAGCCTTGGTTATATCCATCAATATAGCTTGCCTCCAGATACCAGCCACTGAAATCAGTCAATCTCAGGTAATCATCATCACGTCGGGCTTCTACCACGGTTCTATCACTCTTTAGACCCAGAATGTTATCTTCTCCCGCTGCAACTTGGACTATATCTGTCCAGTCGTCTACATTGACGCTTTCCCAAACATCTCCGGCTGTTTCTACGGTTCCATCACTGTTTAAACACACTACATGGCGATTACCTAATGCAATCTGAGTGACATCACTCAAGTCAATTGTATCTAGAAATCTATCAAGTATTCCAGCGTACACCCATGTTCCATCGCTCTTTTGACCCGCAGTGGTGTCTCCTCCCGCTGTAATCTGGACTATATCTGTCCAGTCAGTTGTATCATAAAGAAAAGGAGTACCTCCAGCGGTCACCACGTTAAAGTTCCCATGCGGATTATCTGTGTCGCTCATCAAACCCACCGTGTGTTCATATCCCGCTGCAATCTGGATTATATTAGTCCAGCTCTCAATATCATCCAAGCCAGGTACTATTCCTGTTGCTACTACGGTTCCGTCACTCTTTAGACCCACAATGTGACGATCTCCTGCTGCAACCTGGATTATATCTGTCCAGTCATCTACATCCCATTCTCCAAAAAAACCGGGTCCGGCTACTACTACGGTTCCATCCTTCATCAAACCTACAACATGTGGCAGCTTAATCCCGATATATCTTGACACAGAAACTTGGGTTATGTCTGTCCACTCATCTAATACATTATACTCTGGAAAATTATTTAATAAATCAGAATATATCACTGTTCCATCACATTTCAAGCCTATAGTATATCGACCACTAGTCACAATCCTTTCACTTACCGGGTGGCTAAAACCCACTAAGAGTGAGTTAAATAATGAAAACACCACAAACGCTATGAAAACTTTTGACAAGAGTTTTGTATTATTCCCAGTTTTCCGTTTACCGCGTTCAATGTTTTTGATTTGATATTTTTGTTGAAGGCTCATGCGATATGGTATTCTGATATATATTTAAAACCGAGTAATTTCACTAAAAGAATATATTTATTAAGATAAATAGATAAAAAAAATAATAAATCATATTATACGTTATTGAGTAGCGGCAGCTGATCTGGGATGCTTTGTCTATGGATTCCGTAATGTGACCTGCATTGTGCTCTTCCACTTAATTTCAAAAGGATTATACTTTCATTGAACCTTATAAGATGTATGGAGCAGAAGGTCTACACCCTGAATGATGGTAGAGAGATTCAGCTCAGATCAGTAGAAACCCATGACAAGAAGAACCTACTAGGATTCTGCGAGACCATGAGTGGCTATGATATACCAACATGCCTCGATCTCGATAACGTATTCAGATACCCCCTATACTACATCAACCTCGTAATCATACACGATGACAAAATCGTAGGATACGGCGAGATAATGAAATCTCCAGACATGCGAGACGGCGAACTCAAGATACATATCCATGGCGATTATCAGGGCGCAGGACTCGGCACTGCGATGATGATTATGCTTGTCCATGAGGCAACTGATGAACAACTTCACAGTATACATCTACGAGTAGATTCATCAAACCTAGGCGCAATTCACCTATTCAGAAAATCAGGGTTCATCGAGGAAACCATCGAGAAAGAGACCATCAACGGTAAACAAATAGAGACTCTACACATGATAAGAACCCTCACCAGATGAAGCCCTGTATTTGTGAGTTCTATATCATAGGGAAAACGGGCTTAACGTGACGCTTTTTGTCACCTATCAGAAGCATAAACCAACCTCTCTAGCTTTCCTTTTCTTATTCAGGACTGTTTTCGGGCTGGGATTGGTTGACCCCCCTCCCCCCTAGAATCAAACAATACTTCCACCTATCATCACTGTCTCCGCAACATTGTTTGGTCGAGCTATTTAAGACGCTTTGAAGCTTAGATTCAACTATGAAGTACACGCGTGTCCTTGTTTTCCTATTACTCTTCTGTAGCATTACGACTGTTTTTGCTCAGACTGATTATTTTCCCGGTGATACGTGGAGGGTCTCAACCCCCGAAGAACAAGGATTATCCTCAGAGCGACTTGATGAAATGATGAGCTTCATTGAGGATAATTATCTCCAGATAGAGGGCGTCGTAATAATCAGCAACGGGTATCTCGTCTATGAACAATACCCCTCACCTGAATACGACGCTGAGACAAGACACTTTCTCTTCTCGGTAACCAAGAGCTTCACATCGGCACTAATCGGCATAGCCCTCAATCAAGGACTAATCTCTGATACCTCTGAGACTATGGTGAGTTTCTTCCCAGACCGAGAGATCGCATACCTCGACGATGGCAAGACACAGGTTACCGTTGAGAACCTATTGATGATGCGTAGCGGGATGAAGTGGGACGAGTCCAGCGCAGGCTACGATACACCAGAGAACGACATATACCACATCAACAACGGAGACGGGCTACAATACTGCCTCGACCTCCCCATGGTAGCAGAACCCGGAGAACTTTGGCACTACAACACAGGCAGCAGCCACATCTTATCAGGGATAATCAGGGAAACCAGTGGCATGTCTACCCTTGATTACGCGAAAACCAACCTCTTCACCCCAATAGGCATCGAAAACGTGATGTGGTCAGCCGACCTTGGAGGCACCCAGAAAGGAGGCTTTGACCTACAGCTCACACCAAGGGATATGGCAAGATTCGGCTACCTATACCTCAACAAAGGCAGATGGGGTGACACACAAGTAGTACCTGAGGAATGGGTTACACTCTCCACAAGCACCCAGACCACGCTAAACGATGAGCTTGGATACGGGTACCAGTGGTGGACCCTACCAAACATAAACGCCTACCGCGCCAGCGGCTTGTACGGTCAACAAATATTCGTGGCACCAGACCAAGACATAGTATTCGTTTTGACGGGGCATATATCGCCTACCCAGCATGAGCTTGAGCAAACACTGTTAGAGACATATGTACTGGACGCCATAATCGAAGAAGAGGAAACAACGAGAATACCCGGGTTCCCCAACACTGCAATAATGCTTGGAGTCGCCATCCTCATCGCAAGCATACCACGCGTCAGGCGACATCAGTAACCGGTTATACCCGCTCCAAGTATTGTCTTAGCTCCCAGTTATGCGCCTCTGTCTCACCAAGTCGCTCTGCATCAAGATACTCCGCGTACTCACCACGTTTCTTGTAAAGCCATAGATCATACAGGTCTGAACCCAATACCTGCTTCATAAAGCTGCTAGACTCCATAGCGTCCAAGGCTTCCCCAAGGTTCTCAGGCAACTGAGTGATACCAAGCTCTCTCCTTCTCTCAGGGGTCATATTCTCGATGTTCTCACGTGTCGCTGTGTTCGGCTCAGTCTTATGTTTCACGCCTTCAAGACCAGCTGCGAGAAGCAACGCTGATGCAAGGTAGATGTTTGTACCACCATCTGCTGCCCTGTATTCGATTCTGGCGCTTTTCTCGTATCCGGGTACCCTGATGAGTGCTGTGCGGTTGCCTACTCCCCAGCTCTTGTACACTGGCGCCTCGTGTCCCGGTACTAATCGCTTGTAGCTGTTGGTCAAGGGGTTCAGTACCGCGGTCATGGCGTCACAGTGCTCCATGATGCCACCGACAAAGTGTATCAGGAACTCGCTGATGCCTTTCTCGGGGTCACTGAATATGTTCTCGCCGTCTTTCGTCAAATACTGGTGTATATGTAACCCGCTGCCAGCCACATCAGGGAAAGGCTTTGGCATCAAAGACCCGATAATGTCCTCCATGGCACATTCTGTCTTGATCACCATGCGAGCCGTCTGAGTGTTATCCGCCTGTATCAACGCGTCAGCTGGCGTAAACTCAAACTCTTGCTGAGCAGGACCATTCTCATGATGTATAGTCTTAACACCCGCACCCATCTCAAGCAAATCATCCATGATCACCCGCCTCAAGAAATAGTGCTTGTCATGAGGCACAGTATCCATATAGCCTCCATGATCAGCGGGCTCTCCCTTCTCTGTCACGAAATACCATTCAAGCTCGGGGCGCGTCTTGTACCCTAAACCCATCTCCGCAGCTTTCTTTATCTCGCGTTTCAGAAGGCTTCTCGGGCACAAACTATGTGGTTTACCATCGTTGGTTGTGGTGTCACAGATTAAACGTGCTACCCTGCTACTCCAAGGGAGTATGGCGAATGTTGTCTTGTCTGGTTTTACACGCATATCGCTTTGTTCTGTTTTTAGGAAACCTAGGCTGCTTCCGTCAACTCCGGTGCCGTCATACATTTCATCCCATATTTTTGATGGGAACTCTACTGATTTCAGGTCACCGAAAACTGTTGTGAAGTGGAACTGGATATAATCCATGGACTCAATTAGTGGTTTTAACTCACTCAACTGAAGTCATCTCTTATTTACTCATACTATAAACTATAAAAATTTGTTTAATGACTGCCTTTTTTCAGCTATTTTTGTTTAGATGACGTAATAAAAACAGCGGAAATCTAAACATTTGTATAGCTTGGATTAGGGTGGCTAATTATTTGCTCAGTGCGTTGCAGGGGTGTTTTTCGCAACCGTATCACTAAGTGTCATAGTAATCACCATGAGACCAACCATCATCGCAATACCAGTATAAAACGCATACATGTAACCCTGCACTCCACCAACTGCCTCAGCGAGACTACTCATCACCATGGGTCCAACCAAACCACCCAAGTCCATGAACGTCCTAAATGTACCTATGCCTATTCCCCTGACCTCATCAGGCACAGCGTCCGCGATAAACGCGGGAACCACACCATACACTACGCCCCAAAACAGTCCATTCAAGAACATCATGAAGAGAAGCGTATAGAAACCAGTGAACATGGTAATCCCAGCATAAGCAATGACGCCTACTCCAAGCCCCGCTAACAATACCTTCTTTCGTCCTATCTTGTCGCTAAGGGTTCCTCCGACTAAGTTTCCAGTTACGCTACCAACGGTGCTTGCCGATACTAGGAAAGCATATCGTGTCAGTTCTATTCCAATAACTTCTGTTACGTAAATGGGTAGAATCGTGTTCTGTAAGCCGTTGTTGTTCATCATTGTTACAAGGTTGATGAGACACGCTACTATCACGGTTCTGTTAAGCACTTTCCTCATCTCAGCGCCGCTGGGAATCAGTGAAGCTGTCTGTTTTCTCGGTGGCTCAATGGAGCCATCACCCTTGATGACAGTAACCGAGACCAGTGCAATGATCGCCATAATCGTAGTGGCTAAGAAATTCATCCGCGTACCATATATACCGGCAACATATCCTCCCACGGTCTGACCTAGAAAACTACCAATCATCTCGACTGCTTGGAATACACCGAGGGCTCTGCCTCTACGCTCACTAGTGAATAATTTACTTACATAGGTCATTCCAATACAGAAGAAGCTGGCGTCACCCATTCCCCAGATGATCCTGGCGAATATGAGCATCCAGATATTTGTCGTCTTATAACAGATGAAGGCACCGATAACCGCCAAGGCTCTACCAGCCACCAACGGATACTTTGGACCGATCCTATCCCCGATTACTCCAATGGGGAACTCGCTAACCATCCTCAACAGGAAATACCCCGAGACAGCCAAGCCAACCAGTTGTAGGGATGCTGTGAACTCTGAGCGTACATATGGGGAGAAGATTGGCCATGTGAAGCCTCCTGCGAACATTGTGAGTGTGCCGCTGATAATCATCAAATAGTATTCTCGTATGTTTTTCTCCAAAATGTTCGCCTCTTTGCGGCATATGGACGATAACTTGGATTTAAACCATTAGTTCATAACTTATTGTGAAGGTATCTCGGTGCTCTGATCAGACACCATCTGAATCCTGTCCCCTTCTTTCACCCAAACCGAGACATACCTAGCACTATAATCAAAAGCTTCACCATTATTGACACCCTTCGCCCTCCAGACACCAACCACCACAGCGGTATCCTCATAGATTCTCACCCGATGATCGCTACTCCCCGCCTCAGTCCAGTCACGTTTCCCCGGAACATAACTAGCTAACGCGGTTTCCTTGTCCCATACAGAGCCATCTGGTTTTATTATGGTGTAATCCCTGTGCATGAGCCGGTCCAGTGCCTCTACGTCTGTCTCTAGGTGGGCCAGTGTCCAAGCCTCCTCCACAGCCAAGACCTCATCAATGGATAGCATGAAACAATAGGCGGCTTACCCTGTTTTGTTTCTTCTCTTCTGCTGAACCAAAGCGGTGATTACAACGAGCCAGTAAAAATAGTTAGGCAGCGTCAAAAATGTGCTGATATAGTATCCTTCCTGCAGATAGAAAACGATAACAAAGCTGATGCCAGTAGCCAGCATCACGGTTCCTGTAAAGTTGTACCCTGTTAGTACCTCCCTGTCCTTGTAAGCCGTATAAATCATCAGGAACCCAGAGATGAAGAGGAAAAAGTTACCCACGTCAAGAAGGGAGAACATAAGAAATCCACAGCCTCACGAAATAAAGCACTATCCCTCCTTGGGCATAAATAGAAATACTATCAACACACCCCTTCCCCCAAAGTGAAACCCCTTGCAGTACTCACGAATCTACGCAGAATACATCACAAAACTCCAATACCGTGACCTACCCCCTGAAGTCGTGGAAAAAGCCAAGATGCACTTCCTCGATGCCCTTGGTAATATTCTCGGCGCCCATGAGATGCCATGGAGCCAGATGGTGGTCAAGCTAGTAACCCAGATGAAAGGCATACCTGAATCCACCGTCATGGGAGAACCAGACAAATACCCCATGATCAACGCGGCACTAGCAAACGGCACCATGGCACACGGCATAGACGCTGATGATTCTGGCGCTCGTCCAAGCTGGGCTCACCCCGGAGCATGCATAATACCAGCAGCCTTCGCAGCCGCAGAAGCCGAGAACGTAACAGGTGAAGAGCTAATCACCGCCCTTGTAGCTGGCTACGAGATCAGTTGCAGAGTTGACAGCGCGGTCTATCCGGGGCTAAGAAACAGGGGATTCCACGCCACAGGTGTAATCGGCACCATTGGAGCAGTTGCCGCAGCAGGAAAGATACTAGGCTTGAATATGGAGCAGATGATCAATGCCTTTGGTTTGGCTGGTATTCAGGCAGCTGGGTTGGAAGAGTGGCTTACAGCAGGAGACATGAGTAAACGGCTTCACGCAGGAAAAGCCGCTATGAACGGTTTGCTCGCTGCTTTATTGGCTCGTGAGGGCTACACTGGACCCGCATCGGTTTTCGAGGGAAAATACGGTTTATTGAACACCCACGCCGAGGAATACTATCCTGAACGATTGACCGAGGGTTTGGGCTCCGAGTACAAGCTACTGAAATGCAAGTTCAAACCCTACGCTTGCTGCCACGAGCTATGTCCACCCATCAGGATGACCATGGAGCTAAAAGAAAAACACGGCATCAAACCAGAAGACGTAGAAAAAATCAGAATAGGACTCAACCACATCACAGCAGAAAACCAACTCAAAGTAGCAGAGACCCCACTCCACGCCCAGAACCATCCAGCGGTAGCCGTTGCCATCGCATTGGTGGAGGATCAGGTGTTCATGAAGGAGTTCTTCGAGTGCTATACTGACCCAAGGGTAGTAGAGCTTGGTGAGAAGGCTGAGGTTTACACTGATGAGGATATTGACGCGGTTTTCCCCACCAAGATCGGTACCAGACTGGAGATCACCACCAAAAACGGTGAAACCTACACGCTGTTTGAGGAAGATAAGCCACCTATTCCACCGGAGTTCATCAAGGAAAAATTCACAGTATTCGCGTCCATGACCCTACCCAAGGACAAAGTACAGGCGATACTGAGCCACGTAGAGAACCTAGAGACCCTAAAATCACTTGAAGGGCTCTCTAAGAACCTCGCTTAACCAGTTTCCTCGTTTCTCTTACCACTGCGTCTGGGAGTTCCACAAGGAAATCCCCCAACTCAGGCATAATGTAGCTGTTAATCAACGAGATCACGATAGCGATACCTATCACGCCATACGCGAAACTCACCGGGTAATGATAAGTATCAACAGTGGGGTTCGTGAAAAACCAGCTAAAAGGCGGCACATCATAGCCTGTAAGGTATACTGTAATCATGATACGTGTGATATTCATCAAGAACACCAACCCGCCTCCAAACGCAACCGCCTTGAACTTTCTACCCCACTCCACTCCGCGGATAGGCAGAATCAGACCCATTAGTATGCCCCAGACATGGAACGCCGTACACTCCCTGATGATATAGACCTCAACATCACGGGCGCCACCAGTGAGGGTAAGCCAGACCCATATGCCTCTGAGCCCATACTCTGAGTTCAGTCCAAGTATGTTCAGCGCCCATGAGCTGATCTGAGCCGTCAACAACTCGACCCAAGTACTGGGAATAACCATAAAGAACTCATAGAAAACCACCAAACAGGCAAAGTAAAACAGTATGTACCGCCCGGTGATCTTCTCACTCATGCCTGATATGGATGGGCGGTGATTATTGAAGTGTTACCCTCTTACGGGCTGTCCCAGCCCTAGGGCAACGAGCCTCAACAACAACGTCCATGGGCGTAGAGTCTGTCTTGATGACCCACTCAACACTACTACGAGTCTTGTCCACTACATCAGCACCTATAACCCTCGGCAACAAGAGCTTACTGCTCCTGCCCTCCAAGTGACCAAGATCAACCTTCTCATGCCCAGTAACAAGCTCAGCGCCATCCGGTAGCTTAATCTCCGCCAATACAGGCTTGGCTACCTTGATCTTGACCGCCATCTTTGTCACGTTTGTTGACATGAACCCTGTGTTGGCGATCTGAGCCGAGACCTTGTATACTCCTTCAGCAACCTTCTCGACACGCTCCTCCGTGATCCTCAATACAGGAAGCAAAGCAGCATGCCGTATACCAAACATGAGACACTTATCCACCTCATACTCCAGCCACTTACCCGGCGGTGGATTCCGACGCGTATATTTCCTCTCCACGCCACCTATCTCCACCCTGCCAAGCTGTGGATGTTCATATGGTGTCCAGTCAAGGAAGCCCTCTGGGCAGTTCTCATCAATCCACTTGAGCTCGTTGAGCTGCTCATCCTCGCTGAGCCTTGCCCAGTCGAAATCAACTCCTCCACGTTCCCTGAAGTGGTCTAGTCCAATCATCCATGGCCAGTCCCAGAGCTCTGTGCTGAACACAAAGGCTCCAAGTTGTTCATAGAAGAAGCTGGTAGCGCATCCTCTTCTGAATGGTCTGTCATCCTCGAATGTGAACTCATCAAATATACTGATACAAGGATACTCTGTGAGCTCCTCACCGATACCCCCCAGCACCTTGTATACCTCAAGGTCTTCCTCACAGCCTACCTCTTGGAACCATGTATCAGGGTGCGCGTTTGCTTCTCTGAGTATCAATCCTCCACTTGTATGATAGGTGTGCATCCCGCTGAGGTTCGGATGATCCGCCCAGAAATCAGCAATCGCCCTAGGCTCCCTTTCCCATAACGGGAAAGGTCCTGAGCCTCCGAGGGGTAACCCTCCGGGCGCCCAGTAGGCAGGGAAGTTTCTGTTACTGCCTCCAAGGAACATTCTTGGAGCCATGGTGATCTCTTTTCCCGGTTTCCATTTCAGGAACAAGCCCTCCCTGAGAACCTTGTAGAAGGGTCCATCCTCCTCTGT
>JAOZIG010000204.1 GCA_026014515.1 Candidatus Bathyarchaeota archaeon
ATCAGCGTAGCCATGCTAGCCCCATTTTTCATTAAAAACAATGGAATAGAAAAACTCAGGAAGTATGGAACAGGGAATCTGTTACGGTTATTTGCTGTTGGCGTAGTCTTAGCGGTTCATTTTGCATCATGGATCACGAGTCTGAGCCTCACCACTGTGGCTAGTAGCGTTATTTTCGTTCATATTGACCCGATTTTCGTAGCCATCGTGAGTCACTTCTTCCTCGGGGATAAACTCACAAAAAGAACAACCATCGGCATCATCGTCAGCTTCATAGGAATATCCATCATCGCCATGGGGGACGCAAACACAGGGGCGTCAAACCTCACAGGAGACCTACTCGCATTGATCGGGGGAGTAATGCTTGGACTCTATATTCTAGGTGGAAGAATTTACAGGAAAAGTCTCGACTTAACCACATATGTGACTCCCGTTTATAGCGCGGCTGCAGTGTCATTGGTCTTGATGAGCCTTGTGACAGGGACAAGTCTAGAGGGTTACCCGGCGAGGACCTATGGTTTCTTTTTCTTGATTGCCTTGATTCCCATGATTTTTGGTCATACCCTGTATAATTGGGCGCTCAAGTATCTCTCGGCACCTGTGGTAAGCGTTAGCCTATTAGGTGAGCCCGTTGGGGCAAGTATATTGGCGTATTTTTTGCTTGGTGAGACTCCTAATAGTTTCGCTATTTTTGGGGGTGTGGTCACTCTGGCGGGTATCTTTTTGTCAGCTTATAGTGGTAAAACCACCTCTGATTAGCTTTTATTAGCTAAAATATTGGTAGATGAGGCTAAACGCTCAATACATTTAAACCCAGAACATATCCCTGATACGCCAAGTAGCCCAAACACCAGAGAGTGTATTTTTGGAAGCCAATATAATCGTAATTCTCATCAGCTTGACGCTCTTCCTCGCCTACATAAGCGGGATACTCTACTCGAAGAGCCATATACCGGACATTTTCTGGCTGATCATCTTCGGCGTACTCCTTGGACCTGTCCTAAAAGTGATAGACGGGGAGATGATGACCGGGCTGGCACCCATGCTTGTCTTGATGGCTTTGAACTTGTTGATGTTTGAGGCGGGTCTCAACGTAGACCTCAAGACATTCAGAGAGAGTATGGAGAAAAGCGGCTACCTTGGCTTTATCACGTTCACATTCACCATGTTTATCGTCGGATACGGGGTGTTCTACATATTCCCAGAGTTATTCACCTTCTCAGAGGGATTACTGCTTGGGGCTATGATTGGGGGAACTAGCACATCAACGGTGCTCAGCATACTTGGCTGTATTAATCTGGAGGACAGAGAGGCGGGAAAATGCAGGTTATTTCTCGTACTGGAGTCCATCGTAACGGATAGCATCAGCATCGTAACCGCTATGACACTCATCAGGCTCATAGAGACACCACAGGTTCCCCTGATAGAAGGACTCAAGGACATAGTATTTGTGTTCACAGTTGCATCTTTCATCGGGTTCGGCATAGGGATAATATGGGTTCAGGTATTGAACATCGCTAGAAACCGCCCATTCAACTATATCATGACTATAGCAGTGCTCTTCTTCAGCTATATATTGGCAGAACAAGCCGGGGGACCCGGTTCAGGAGCCTTAGCCGCCTTGGTATTCGGTATAACCATGACGAATTACCCGATCTTTGCTCGGATGTTTAACCTGAATGAGCGGGTTCGCGTTGAACGCAGACGACTCAGGGGCTTTCATGAGGAGATAACCTTCCTCATCAAATCGTTCCTGTTCTTGTTCGTTGGATTACAGATGAAGCCACAAATTAATAACATCTTAATCGGGGTAGGAATCGCCGTCGCTGTTGGAGTCATCAGGCTAATCTCTGTGTCAGCAACCAGAATGTTCACAGATCTAACAGAGATAGAGGCAAAGGTAAGCCGGCTTGAGTTTAGTAACGGGTTGACCGCCATAGTACTTTCGCAACTACCGAGACTAGTGAATGGGACAGGTCAGTTCACAGATCCCACTATATTCTCTGAGCTTGTAGTACCCGTCGTGTTGACTACGGCTCTATTTGGCTCGTTGATAAGCCCTATTTTGTACAATCGTGGATTAGAAGTTGAGCCAGAGAAGGATGAGGCTGTTAAAGAAAAGGAATAAACTTATCCTGAAAACGGCACCATCATAGGCATGGTCGATACAGAGACACTGAAAAAACAAGTTATCGAGGAGTCTGAGAAGATTTTCCCCGAGTTCAAGAAGCTCAAGGACAAGATCGGAGAAAACCCTGAGCTTGGAAGCGAGGAAGAAGAATCCAGCAAACTTCTAGTCGAAGCACTAAGAAAACATGGCTTTACGGTAGAGTACCCCTTCTTCAATATGCACACCGCCTTCAAAGCGGTCTACAAAGGCAAGGAACCTGGACCAGTCATCGCCATACTAGCCGAATACGACGCACTACCCGGCGTAGGACACGGCTGTGGACATAACATCATAGGCACATCAGGAGTAGGAGCCGGAATCGCAGCCAGCAAACTCATGAAAACGCTACCCGGTGAAATATGGGTCATAGGAACCCCCGCAGAGGAAGGACACGGTCCTTACGGTGGCTCAAAGGTAAGGATGGCACGTGAAGGCGTCTTTGAGGGCGTTGATGTCAGCTACATGATTCACCCAGCTACTGGACTTAGTCAGGCACAGGGCAACTTCCTAGCAGTCACAGGTACAGAGATTACATTCAAAGGTAAGACAGCCCACGCTGCGGCTGATGCTCACAGTGGAGCGAACGCCTTGAACGCGGCAATGATTACATATATGTCGATTCACGCCAACAGGCAGCAGCTACGTCGAGACGCTAACCCAGTTATACATGGCATAATCAAGGAAGGCGGCTTAGCCAGCAATATCATCCCAGATAGAGCAGTGCTCCAGATGGGGATCAGAAGCAGCGACGATAGCTACCTACCCACGATGCTTGAGATGGTGATGAACAGCGCCAAGGGAGCAGCGTTAGCCACGGGCTGTGAGGTATCATTCAAGACAGGCATGGGGCTCAAGTCCAATATTCCACTGAGGAGCCTTGAGAAACTGTTCCTTGAGATATGGGATGAGCTAGGTCACCCCTACAAGGACCCAGTAGAGGTAGCCATACAGCCACCGGGTGGAAGCACAGACTTCTGTGACGTTAGCCACGTTGTTCCGGGTATTCACCCCATGATCGGCATCACACAGGAGGAGATGCCCATGCACAGCGTACAGTTCGCAGACTGCACCATGACTGAGAAGGGCGACGAGGGATTACAGGTAGCCATCAAGACAATGGCGATAGCAGCTGTTAAGCTGATTAACGAGCCTGATCTGTTAGCTAAGGTTAAGGCTGAGTTTGAGGAAAAACGCCTCAAATAAATATCCCTCCACCTACCCTTTTTCTTATGACTGAACCATTCTGGATGACCCCCAAAAAAGTAAGGCTAAGTGACGGCACTGAGGTTACCCTACGCCCTGAGATCGAATCTGATCTTGAGGCTACTTGGGAGATGTTCAACAGCATCTCAGATAATACCCTAGAGTTTCTACCAATAGGCTTCACACGGGAAAGAGTTGAAGGATGGTTCAAGGACATCGATTACAGCAAAGCTATTCCCATTCTAGGCTTCGTGGAGACGACTGAGGGTACACGTATGATATCATCATCCTCTTTGGGCTTTAAACAGTCAGATATCTACCAGCATAGAGCCACCTTTGGAATCACAGTACATGATGATTATCAGGGAAAAGGACTGGGCAAGATACTGACTCAATATATGCTGGATATTGCAGCTGAGCGAGGCGTCAAGAAGGTTGAACTAAGCGTCGTAGCCCACAATGAACGAGCCATACACATCTACAAGAAAATGGGATACGAAGTAGAAGGCTTGATCAAAATGGAGCACTACAATCCTGTACTCGGAAAATACTGCGACGCCTACATAATGGGCAAAATACTCGAATAAACCAACTAAATGGGTCGCCAGTGAATACTCTTACTGGTAGTATACTTCTGTTTAACAGGTAAACCCATACCTATCCTCACAATCTCGGGAACGATCTCGTTCTTGAACCTATCAGTTGGCTGACCAAGTGTAATTCCTTGACAGTCCGGGTCCATATACAGATAATATGTCTTGTCACCTATCTGGACCTTTGCGTTATCCCCATGCTTATACAGGGGCTTGTTATGCATCCTGAACGGGAATAGCCTACACGCCGTAGGCTTTGTGCCCTGTAGGGTACATATCCATCTACCGTTCAATGGTCTCTGGAACACACATCGCCCATTCGCCTGATTACGGAGATACGCTTTACTCAAACCATACTCCATAACCCCAGAACCATAACGAGCAGAGATACCAACCATCTCTTCCATCTTTAACGGCACACGATACCCTACACAACAGTTGCCACATGCTCGGCAACTCCAGCTGCTGACTTCTGTCCAAGGTATCAATGCACTGTTCTTCATGGTTCTACAGCCTAAACCCGCCGAGACTTATGTATGTAACGCAAAAAAAGGTCAGCGTTTCTTCTCCTTCTCCATCTCTTCAACATCATAGAGGAGCCCATAGATATCATAATGCTGCTTGATGAGCTTCTGGGTAAATCTACCGAACCAGTAGAAGACACCTAGACTAAACACGATGATAACAGCGCTGAGGATGTCAACTATATCCATTTGACTATCACACTACCAAGCGAGAGGCGGGTAATAATTGTTTGCTAAAACTCTTCAAGGCTCACAGCCATCACCCAGGCGTCCTCGCCGTCCAGATAATAGCCATAATTGCGCTTCACCTTGCTATATCCTAGCTTGGTATAGAGTCCAATAGCGGGTTCATTGCTAACGCGAACCTCAAGATACCCTTCGTCACAGTCATAGAGTCTACGCGCCCTAGCCATAGACTGCACGATAAGCTCCTTCCCAATACCCTTACGCCTATGACTTTCCATAACCGCGATAGAAACCACATGCGCTAGTCTCGCTGCGCTGAGCTTTCCTTTCTTAGACCATCCACGCTCGATCCTGCACATGATGTAGCCCTGAATCTCGCCATCGGCTTCAGCCACTAGAAAGGTCTCTGGGTACTTTGTGTAGAGGTCTCGGTAGAAATAACTACTATAGTTTTCCGGCAGACACTTGGCGTTGATGTGCATAACGCGTTCAAGGTCACTTATTGTAAATACCCGGACATCGAAACCCTGGGAACTCAAGTTTTGTCCCTTCAAGGTGAATCCCACCAAATTTAAAGAAATCGCATAAACCGGTTTAGCTGGGTTTAAAGGCATCCAAAGCTTGGATACTGTAATGGATCTTACTGCTCCCCCCATCAAACCCGTGATGGACCCTGTCTATGTTGAGGCTGTGGAGAGACATTTTGAGGTATTAAAACCATACTGGGAGCGTACTACACCTACTTTTATCGTGAAAACAAGAGGAGTGGGCTTCAGACAGACGCTGATGAAACCCGCATTCAAGGCACTCGCTGATGAGCTACGTGAACATGGATATCTACCACGAATCAGATGGATCGTGGACAATTATCATCTATCAATACTAGATAGAGCACCAAAAGGCGAGGAAAACTATCGCAGAAACAAGATACTATTTGGTTTAACCGTCTTGACGGTGATGCTTGATGGTTTTCTGAGAAGCAATAACCCGATTCTCGTCAATGAGTTGATGCCCAATACGCCGTTAATCGTAAACGTACTGATATTCACCTTCGCCATCCTCATCATCTTCGCTGTACACGAGTACGGACACCGATACATCGCGTTAAAACGGGGAATAGACGCCTCACAGCCATACTTCATACCAGCACCACCCGGCATGGGAGGCACCCTAGGGGCAGTAATCAGTCAAAGAGAACCACCAGTAAACCGAGACGCCTTATTTGACCTTGGACTCAGCGGACCCATAGCTGGCTTCATCGCCACCGCCATCATCGCGATAGTGGGAATAAGCATGAGCTTTGTTGTACCTAGCTCTGTGGTGAACTCATGGATGTTTGAGTATCCGGCAATAAGGTTCCAGATAATGCCTATGCCGCTCCTACTGGAAATGATCGCGGACATCATCAAACCCACCACTGTAGACGAGGTGCTCATCATGCACCCAGTAGCTTTTGCCACATGGGTAGGCTGTATTGTGACGTTCATCAACCTGATACCTAGCTGGCAACTGGACGGTGGACACGTAATACGAAGCCTAGTAGGGCGAGAAACCCATAAAATAGTATCAGGGGCGGGCGTATTCCTTCTTCTGATATCAGGTTACGTTGTAATGGGAGTAGTTGTAGCTTTCTTTATGATGCGCCCAGGTTTAGAGTCAATTGAGCCACTGGACGACCTATCACCATTGAGCATGTCGAGAAAACTCGGATTACTGGTCTATGTATTGATTATGGTGTTTACCATGGTTGTATTATTCCCAGCATAGGACTCACCAACAGGGAAATGTAACGTGAAACAGGTACCTTCACCCAACTTGGAATCAACTTCTATGGTTCCATGATGAACCTCAATGGTCTGTTTTACCGAGATCAACCCAAGCCCCATCCCATTCAGTTTTGTCGTGTGGAAAGGAGTAAACAGTTTTTCAGTATCCTTGATACCTGAACCCGTATCCTTGACAGTTACGATAACCTCGTTATCGCTTCGTCTAGTTTCTATAGTAAGGGTTCCACCTTTTGGCATGGCCTCGAAAGCGTTCTTGAAGAGGTTATTCAGCATACGCTGTATCTTGATCTTATCAAAGTATCCTTCAAGAGGCTCGGGGTACAGGTTCTGCTCAACCTGGATGTTTGTTGGTTTAAGCATCTGGTTAAGTGACTGTTGTATCAATGTATTCAGGTTCAATGTACGGAGATCAAGGTGGGCATAGTTCTCAGTATAAACAAGGTCCTCGATTATCTTGACCATATACTCGATGCTTTCATTGATTATCCGTATCATCTTCTCGTTTGTGGGGTCTTTGTGGAGGATGAAAGCCGCGTTTCTGATGGTCTGTAATGGGCTTCTGAGATCGTGTCTGACCATGTTGGAGACCCTCCCCGCCCCTTCAAGAATACGTTTTATCTCCTCTTTCTGTACTGCTTTGAGTACATTCTCGTTATCGAAAATGTGTACTGCTGAAGCAATATGGTTTCCAAATATCTCAAGGAGTCTGCGCTGGTTCTCATCAAACACGAACTCTGGTTCCCTGATTATGCAAATGACCCCACGTGGATTCATGTTATCTATTATGGGAACACAGAGCATAGCCATATCAGACCCCGCACATTTATCGGTGCAAGGTGTCTCAGAGATGAAATCAACGAGGCCACAGGTCGTTACTTGTGTTATCTTTGATAATCGCCCCAGATACACGTCAGGAATATTCTCGCTGACCTCACCCCAAGTCTGTACCTGTGAATAATCATCCCCATCCCGAAGAATCAAAACGCCATGAGAGAAACCCAAACTATTCTTCAAAGCATTCTCAGTAATAGACCCTAGATCCTCAAAGTTTTCTGCCTTAGCGATGCTTGAGGCATAATAGTTGAGAATACTGAGTTTGTTCTCAAGGTTCCGTCTCTCGGAGACGTCCCTAAAAATTAAACATCTTGATGCTGGTCTTCCACGCCAATCACGGAGATCAAAAGATGATAAGTCAAAACAGAGCCCATTCACGATAACCTCTGTAGGGTTATCCGCGTGACCGATTATCTCAACTCGTTCAGCTAGACTGTTTATGCTTCTACCTTCAACATCATCGGGGGGTAGATCAAACTCGTTTTTTATTATCCGCCTAGCAGCTGGATTACAGTGTATAATAGTACTTGTTTGGTCTATTATGAGAACCGCGTCACTCATTTTACCCAAGATACTCGCGTATTCTAGGGGCATGATGTCTCCGATCCTGAACTCGGATGGCACAAAGAGCAGTAATCCGATACAAGTAAGGCTGTTTAATGTTGGACTATAATCGATGTATTGATTCGTAGAGAGGAAATTGTAATACATACTAGTAAAAACGGGTAATACAACCAGCGCAGCAACATGATATAACCGGTTTTTTAACGCAGGAACATCCTTGACAAACTTCCTTAACGCATATAGACTACTACTTATGATGACAGCATACCCATACAATAGGAATGACGTAAACCCGATACCATACTCTTTGAGTAAGGGAAGGTGGGTACCAAGATAATTTATCGAGACCTCACGGAAAATTAGGCCATGAGAATCATTCGTAGCCAATAAAATCAACATAGCCAACCCGGGAAGAGTAAACAAGGCGATTCCCTTTCGTCCAGTAAACCGTTTATTCTCGGTCAAGTGAGCGATTAACAATGGCCATAACATGATTATCGATAACCCGATTAACTGCACCTTGGCCCATACAAGCTTCGCGGATAGTGTAGTAAAATACATCTCCATGGCGTACCCATATGCCCATAGACTAGCTCCAGTGAGCAGAAACATCACTATCCGCGCCCTTCGGTAGGGTCTGGTTAACGCGATGTAGGCTGCTATGAAACTATTGATAACGGCTAGTAGTAGGTTTAACAGTATGAGCTCCATCGGGTTTCTACACAGGTCATATGAAAAACAATTAAAATGATTGTTTAGCGTAAATAGTGATTCCTGTTCCTTATACTAGGATCGACTGGCTTCCATGGGGTATTACAATGGTTTTACGCCCTCTTCTGGACTGGATCGCCCGTTGATACGCATCATTCGCGGTCCGAGCGTTATCTAATCCAAGAGAATCAACGAGATAACCCGGTAATGCCGAGACCAGTGTAACCCGATTATTCTTCTGAGTCTCCTTCAAGACAGCTAATGCCTCTGCTCCAATCATGTAACGCCTCTTTAACTCACTGATATCATCGACCCTAGCGAGCTGGGTGAAGGCTTCTGCGCCTAACCCATTGACGCATTGAGCCAACAGTATGATGGTTCCATTACGTTTTGCTGCCTTCTGAGCGTTACGTAGCGCCCATAGACTCTGATAGAGGCTCTGGTCATAGGGTGCTCCACCTGCACTTACAATTACTATGTCCGCGCTGCCCTCGGTGGTGATCTCGGGTTTATCAGCTAAACTGTTGATAGCTTTTCCCCATGACTCCTCATAGCCTCCACCATGAGCCGCGATAATCCTGCCTTCCTTGTTAGTGACGAGGTTTAACGCGAAATCGATGCCAGTCTTGGCAACAGCTTCCAGTACATTCTCCTTGATGGGGTTTAACTCGATGGTTCCCGAGGTTACCTCGGTATCGAAATAGGTTCGCTTGTACGCGTTGATTGTCTTGGGTGAAGCTAATCCGGGGACTATGCTGCTATGGGCTCCGGCGTATCCTGTTAGATAGTCTATTCTGGTTTCTCCAATGGCTATCTTGAGTTTTGCTTCATGGTAGCGTCTGTTTATCTCCACAGGGGTTCCTTTGATGGTCTCACCAAGTTCGATGATATTTGTGGAGTTTCTATTGTGATCAATTATCTGTATGTCTCTTAGCTCGGGGGTATCATTAATAGCGTCACGCAGTATACGGTTCTCCTTCTCGAACTCACCGTTACCCAGTAGTATAGTGATCCTGTCTTTTGGTATGATGAGCTCTACAAGCATCTTTGTTAAAAGACTCAGAGCCTGCACAATGGCTTGTGGGCTAGAGTAAACATCAACAGCAATAGCCACATCTACACCCGGCTCAATAAGCTCCTCAAGGGTCTGACCGCTAGGCTCCATTATAGCGTCTGTGAGTATCTCGGTAGCGGGTTTCTCTGGTTCAATTTCTTCTAGTTCAGCGATCTCCATCAAGGACTCTAGTTCAACTGATACGTAAACCTCGGTATCTCCATAGGGGAGCCAGCAATCAACCATGATGCTCAAATGGGTCTCTGTGATTATTGACTTTTATCATTCAAATCAGGGAGAAACAGCCCCAACACTGCCCACAGGGACCCTTTTTGCACGCAAATAATCACGCAGAGTCTCCTTCGCATCCTCTATCTCATCTCTTATCTGGGTGTTACCGGGGGATTTTTCTAGGTCGGCTGTAAGCTCATCAATCTTGTTTAGAAGTCTGCTTGTAACAGGTCCGTTAACTGTGCTTGATAATCGTTTTAGCCGAATCTCGGTTGACTGCAGCTCTCTTAGTGCATTTATCATATTTCCTGCATCAAGCTCATTTTTGGACGCGGATAGTTTTTCCTGTAATTGTTCGAGCTCCTGTAATGCTAACGCTGACTGCGCGGGTCTCACTGATTGTAAGGTCTGGAAAGTATCGATATACGCCTCTACACGTTTCTCTAGAGAAGTTTGATAATTCTCTGCTAGGCGTTTTGTTACCTCAGCTTGCCTCAGACGTAGCGATTCAAGTCTTTGAGTAACCGTTCTCCGTGTCTCAATAGCTATTTTCTCAGCCTCTTCAACATCTCCTTCTTCTAGAAGCCGCTCTGCTTCATTTATCCTGTTTCGCAGGGTCTCTAGGTCTCTTTCAAGCTGGTCTACGTTGAGCCCATTCTCACCTAGTCTCTGGACTGTGGCGTTGATCTGGTTGTATTGTTTGATAAGCTGGTCCAGTTGCTCCTGTACCCTATTATGAGCTTCAAGTGGGTCAACAGGAGGCTCCACGGTTTCCCCATAATTGTACGCTACTATTTCACGGAACTTGTTCATTGCTTCACTGAGTTCAGCCTGTGCCTCTGCAAAGTTCTGGTTCTCTATGGCTTCAACAGCTGCTTCAAGATGGTCCTGTCCTTGCTGGTAGAGGGTTCTAGCTTCTTCTGGGACTGTTTGACCTTGTCTTCTTGCTTGTATTAGTATGGTTTCTGCTTGTTTCTTGGCGTTCAATACGATGGTTCTGATGGTGGAGGCAAGCTGTTCTTGTGTCATCTTTGAGACTATGAAGCTAGACTCGGATGTTTCATCGTCTACTGTGATGGTTACCGTGTAGATGTCTATCGCGGCGTCTTCGGGTAGCTGGTATTGATGTGTGTAGAGCCCAGACTGGTCGGAGGTTATATTGAAGGCATCAATCTGGGCTCGTGTATTCGAGATACTGATGGTTACGGTGGTATCGGCTGTGGTTTGTCCAGCAATGGCAACTGTATCACCGGGCTGTACCACTGGTGGGTTTACTGTGGGCTGAGCGAGAGAGGTGCCCACTAGCATTGATGCCGCCAGTATCACGGCAAAGAGGATTATTGCCTTCTGCTTCATCCTTTTCTCACTTCTACCACTATGCGTGGCGATATTAGAGGAACCTCGTGAAACCGTTTGGAACAAGTGTTTCGTCATTATTGGTTCCTCCTGTACTCGGGTTTGATGTTGATGAGGCTCTGACCGCCTACTTTTCGCTCATCTACTACCTCAAAGCGCTGTAGTCTCTGCACCATTCGCCACGTACTCGTACGGGGAATATCAAACCGTTCCCGAATATCATATGCAAAGGCTTCTCCATCGTTCTCAGCGAGGTATCTGAGCACTTCACGGTCTTCTATTCTTAGTTCAGGGTGCTCATCAAATAGTCGTTCAAGGTCAAACTCAATATGATCATGGACTGGAGAGGCTTCTTGTTTCTTCTTGGTATACATGTAAGCTCCGACTAGAACGCCCGCAATGGCTATTCCTGCTATGATCAGGGTGTAATCAGTGGTTTTAGAGGCGTGGATGGCTGCATCCAAGGCCTGATCAGCTAAAACTGATGCCTGATCATAGTCCCCAGACTCAGAGGCTTCCACAGCAGAAGCGTAGAGAGCTTCTGCATCAGCAAGCCCATCTGTACGTCCAGCGTCTCTAGCCACATTTATGGCAGCTTCAGCAGCAGATAGCTTTGAGTCCGCGTATTGTTTGGCTTCAACCTGAGCGTTTACTATGCCTATGGCTTGTGATGCTTTTTCCTCGGCTTCCAGATAAGAGCCTTGCTGGTATAGGTTCTCCGCGTTGAATAACAGATACTCTGCCTCATCCACAACTACATCAATAAGCTGAGCTGCATGTATTGCTTCCTCGGCTGCGTTTATCGCGTCCTGTGCGAGAGTCTCAGAGTCTATGATGTTTATTGTATAGGATACCTCGATAAGCCCAGCAGGCATTACTAGCTGGGTTCTATCATCGACTGTGTCTATTTCCAGGGGAATATTGTTTAGATTGATGATGGTGGCTCCGTTGGGGAGAAGTATCTCTGTGCTGATTGGAGAATCAAATTCTAGGGCCCAGATTATTCCAGCTTTGCTTGTTAGATCAGCGGTCAGATAAGTCAAGTTCACCAATGATGACCCCAGACTATAGACGGTTATCTCGTTACCCTCAATGTATTCAAGGGGTAAACCGTCTTCATTCACGATAAACAGGTTCTCAATATTTTCTCCCAACAGGGTTATGTTTGTCTGAAGACTGGTAGATTCAGCTGTGAAAAGATAAGCGATTCTTGTAACTCCGTCACTCTGAACATCGATTGTGGTTTCTTGGGGAGTGGATGCCGCACATACGGGTTGGACTTGAATTATGAGAGCTAAAATCATGAATATAGCTAATTTTCCTCTCATTTACACTCCCACACAGTATTTGACTCTGTTTTCTTGGATAATAGGCTTATCATCACAGGTATATGATTATAAAACTTCGTTCCGGTAAAGTTTTGATAGATGATGATTGAGAAAAAGATAGTTTACCACACAGAAATAGAGATAGAAAACACAGAAAAGACACTTAAAGCAGCAAAGGAAAGAGCCGATGAACTAGGCATCAGAAACATAGTAATCTCATCCACGAGAGGCGGCACAGCACTTGCAGCTGTAGACGTATTCAAGGGCTACAACTTGGTGGTTGTCACTCATGTTGCTGGTTTTAAAGAACCTGGTAAGATCGAGATGAGCGACGAGACAGTAGAGGAGATCAAGAAGAAAGGGGGAAAGGTGCTTACAACTGTTCACGCTTTTGGTGGTGTGGCTTCTGCTATTCAGAAGAAGTTCAACACCATGGAGTCAGGGCTGCTGATAGCAAATGTGCTCAGGATGTTTGGTCAGGGTATGAAGGTGGCGTTTGAGATAATCTACATGGCTGCAGACGCTGGGCTACTGCCTATGGATGAAGATGTGGTCTCTATTGCGGGTACGGGAAAAGGCGCAGACACGGCTATCGTGGTGAAGCCCGCGCATAGTGGAGACCTGTTTGATCTCTATGTGAAGGAGATCATCGCTAAGCCTACTACTCGCACCTATTAGGCAGAGTAGATGGTGAATCTCTCTTTTTTAGCCTTACAGATGGGGCAACGCTCTGGGAGTTCATCCTCCACAGCGTAACCACAAACCGCCTGAATCTCGTAGACGTGATTTTTTGAAGTGATGGACCCACATAGCCGGTATACAATTGTATATGGGATATTTTATCAACTCATTACGCTAAAACGTAGGATAGTGACTTGTTTTGAATGAGATAAGGTTCCATGGAATGGGAGGACAGGGAGCCGTAATGGGTGCATTAATGCTCGCTGAAGCAGCCTTCAACGAGGGCAAATACGCCCAGAAGATTCCTGTCTATGGAGGAATGAGACGAGGCGGAGACGTCACGGTCTTCCTGCGTCTTGATGATAAACCTATCAGACGAACATCAGGCATCTATGAGCCGGATGCCGTGATTGTGCTTGACCCTAGTTTAATCGATTATCCACCGACGAGAAGCGGATTGAAGAAAGGCGGAATAGCGATAATCAATGACACAAAGAAGCCTAGCGAGATCAATCTCGGCGTACCATTGAGTAAGGTAGCGACAATCGACGCCACAGCGATAAGCACGGAGGTATTCGGGGTCAGAGCCATCCCCATCGTAAACACCATAATGATGGGTGCAATCGCCAAGGCAACAGATTGGGTTAAACTGGATAGCCTCATTGAGCCCATCAAACACACGTTCCCGGGAAGAATCGGGGAACTCAACGTGGAGGCATGTAAACGCGGCTACGATGCAGTGGAGGTATCCTAGATGAGCCAGATAGTACGTTCATTCGCGCCAAAGGTTGACCAAGAGAAATGCATAGGCTGTGGAATGTGCCAGTTATACTGTCCTGAGAGCACCGTCAAGCTCACAGCTGACAAGAAAGTCATCTTCGATTACAGGTTCTGCAAGGGCTGCGGGGTCTGTGCAAACGAGTGCCCAGTAGGTGCTATACAGATGGTAAAGGAGGGAACACAATGAGCTTCACACGAATGATGGAGGGAAACGAGGCAGCCGCATGGGGAGCAAAACTCTCCAGAGCAGAGGTAGTCCCAGCGTATCCAATTACTCCACAAACCGAACTAATCAGCAACATAGCTTCATTGATAGCCGACGGCACGATGAAGACCGAGTACATCAAGGTAGAAGGCGAACACACAGCCATGGCTGCAGCAGTAGGAGCCTCAGCAGCCGGAGCAAGAGTATTCACCGCATCAAGCAGCCAAGGAATCGCCTTCATGGACGAACCCCTCTGGATACCACCGGGCAGAAGATTACCAATAGTAATGTGCATGGTTAACAGATCAATGGCGCCACTGGGTGGACTAAGACCCGATCACAATGACTCCATGCATCAACGTGACAAAGGCTGGATACTACTCTACTGTGAAAACAGCCAAGAAGTCCTAGACACCATCCTTCAAGCCTATAAGATAGCGGAGAACCCAGAGATATACCTCCCAGTAGGCGTATGCTACGACGGATACTTCGTATCAGCAACAGCCACACCCACCACGGTACCAGACCAAGCAGAAGTGGATGAGTGGCTACCACCATACAAGCATGAATGGTATGACCTGATGCCAGACAGCTTCAAGATGCCGCCACCACAGAGCTTCATAGAACAGAGACTAGGTGTAGCAGAAGCACAGCAAAAAGCAAAGAAGGTCATCGCGGATGTTGATGCTGATTTCAAGAAACACTTTGGAAGAGGCTACGGTGGCCTCATGGAGGAATATAACTGTGAAGGAGCGGAGGCTGTACTTGTTACGATGGACTCCATGACTGGCACCGCCAAGGACGTGATAGACGAGATGCGTGCAGAGGGTAAGAAGATCGGTGTAATAAAGCTAAAATGCTTCAGACCATTCCCCACGGAAAAGTTCCGCGAGATAGCCTCCAAGTATAAGGCAATCGGAGTAGTTGACAGAAACAATAGCTTCGGCTCAGCGGGAGGAGGAATAGTAGCCATAGAGCTCGCACGGGCACTCTATGATCTACCAGATAGACCTGTGATCGCCAACTTCCACGTCGGCTTATCAGGGACTGATGTCACCATGAACCAGATCAGGTACATGGCGGATGAGACCCTTGAGGCAGCCAGAACAGGCAAAGTGAAAACAGTGGTGGATTGGGTTGAAACCCACAACTTAGGAGAGGTGATGTAGATGCACAACGAAGAGTTCGAGAAATACTACGAGGAACAACTGATACAAGGCGGAACCACATGCTGCCCAGGCTGTGGCGGACCACTATTCTGGAAACTAGCATTAAAGACGCTGGGAGAGAACACCATTGTATATGGTGATGGCCCATGCGCCATGTGCGCACTTCGATCCATCAAGATTCCACACTACGCTATACACTTCAGCTTCATCGCTGACGGAGCCACAGGAATAGCAGCCACTCTCAGAGCCAAAGGCAGAACCGATGTCACACTGGTTTCCAGTGGCGGTGACGGTGCAAGCTCTGATATCAGCTTCGGTAAGATCAGCGCAGCCGCTGAGCGTAACGAGAACATGATACAGATTTGCATCGACAACGAGGCGTACATGAACACAGGTATCCAGAAGAGCGGCTTGACTCCCTATGGGGCTTGGACTACTACCACACCCACGGGTAAGGAGAGCAATAAGAAGGATATCCCAATGATCATTGCAGCGCACAAGGTGCCCTATGTAGCCACGGCTTCTGTTGCTTATCCACAGGATTTAGCTAGGAAGCTTGAGAAAGCAAAGAGCATTGATGGCTTCAAGTACATCCACACAGTCATCCCATGCCCCACAGGTTGGAGATTCGATCCAGCTAAGGCAGTTGAGGTCACTCGTCTTGGAGTAGATACATGGGTGAATCCATTGTATGAGATGGAGGAGGGTGTCTTGAAGGTAAACCGCAAGACCGAGGCAAAGCCAGTGCAGGAGTATTTGAGTGCTCAGGGAAGATTTAGACGACTCTCTGAAGAACAGATAGCCTATGTTCAGGGTGAGGTTGACAAGAAACGCGATGATCTGCTTGCCAATGATGGTAAGAAGATCATCCACTAACTCTCTTTTTTTAAAAAAAATGGTTTAGGCTTAGTTCATACCCGGTGGGACGTAACCAAGTACATCAGTGTACCAGATCATTTCACCAGTTGAACTTTGGTAGATACCGTAGCACACGTTGTCTACCTCGCCCTGTGCGTTCTCACCGTAGCCCCAGATCAAGTAATCTGAGCCATATCTGTCACCGTTCTCGTTTAAGCGACACCATCCGCTTGCACCCCAATAGTTGTATGCGATATCATCAATTATTGGGACAACTTCGTTGGCATCCATGCTCTGAGACTCTAAAACAGCGGTAGCTATTATCCAGCTAATGTCGTACGTAGTTGTCACGTAGTAACCTGGCTGCTGTCCAACGATTGAACGATATCTTGCATCCAGATCATTGTACTTAGCGGACTCACCAGGTGAAGCGTTTGTGCTAAATATCTTCAGATGATTTGCTGGTTCCGTTGCGTCATCGATCATTTGCTGGACTAGGCTTGTGCTATCACAGCCAAACCATTTGATGCCGTAGACGTTGGGGAAATCAGGTGCCTGAGTCACCATGGTTACTGAACCGCTTGTGGCTACAAGGAGTACTCCTACATGCTCCTGACCATATTGCTCAATTGCATCAGCTGCAATGTTATCTGCGGTTGCCAGATAGTTACTGAACTCAGTAGACTCAACAGCAAAGCGAATTCTCTCAAGGACAACTCCACCACGGTTCTGATACTCTGTCTCAAATATGTTGTAGACTCCGTCTCCATAAGCGTCCGCGGTCTGGATCAAGATTACGGCCTCTATGCCATAGCTTGTTAACATCTCCGCCATTGCAGGTGCTTGAAGTGTATCAATTGGACATAACCTGAATAGGTTATCGTCTGCTATAGCCAGTAGTGGACTCGTACTTGCGGAGCTGAATAGAAGCATATCGTTCTGATTGACATAACTCAATGATGCCTGAGCCATGCTGCTCCATCTACCTCCGATTATGAGGTTTATGTCCATGGACTTGAAGCCCTGAATCTTCTCTAGGTGGGTTGCTGCCTGACCACTTGCCTCGTCTACTAGTGCCTGAAAGGAAACATCATAGCCAAGCTGCTCAGCTAGAGCGTTAAGGTCTTCCATAATTATTTGCTCTGCGAGAGGTACACCAGTCTCAAGTTCAGCTGTTGTTCCATAGATGTCACCATACTGTACGGTGACTCCTTCGAGGGGCGCCTTAGTTACCGTAACTGTTTGAACGCCGTCTCCGTTTGGATCAACTGCGTTTTTTGGAGCCATTGTATAGCCTACTCCTGCTCCTACGATCATTCCTACGATGAGGACTATTGCGATTAGTTGTTTTTGTTCCATTTGATTCCCTTCTGAATCAAGTTTTCGAGCCTCCTCATCGCATATATAGTTTTTATATTTACATTGTATACTATTATTAGTGCTTATATTATACGCGTTGTAATTACTATTGTTGTTTAATATATATTATCTAAATCTAATGAATAAATTTCTAAAATACTCTAACAAAAATCAGCCTATCAATTAACCCCTTTTTTCTTATACTTTATCGGATAACTCTAGTTCTGTGAAAGGTTTTACAGTAGCTGGGCACGTAGCCGTTGATGAGGTCATCACAGCGAATGGTTCTTTTTATCAGCTAGGCGGACCACCTTGTTTTGCGGCTAGTCTCGGTAACAGCCTAGGATTCAATGTAGAAATAGTTACTCGGATTGGTGAGGATTTCCCAGACGAATACGAAACAGAGCTAGAACAACTAGGGATAAGCACCATGAGAAGCAATGGATACCAGAACACTCGATTCGTACTCGATTATAGGCACGAACCCAGAAAAATGAAGCTTCCAAGTATCTGTAAACCCATAAAAACCAGTGATGTGGCGGACGTTGAACGACTGCTCTTGTGTCCAATCGCTGGAGAGATTAATGATCAACTACTGAAAGAGGTTGAAACTAGTTTTCTTGGATTAGATCCTCAGGGACTTCTCAGAAACGTAGGCTTTGATTACATTGTCGAGCCACGAAAGTGGTGGAATCCTGAGGCACTGAACAAGCTTGATCTACTCAAGACCAGTTCAAGCGAACACCACTTGATAACAGGCACCACAGATATCAAACAGAGTCTCAGAAAACTCGTTGATCATGGAGTAGGTGCAGCGGTGATCACTGATGGGTCTAATGGTTCCTATGTGATGACTGGTTCCATGTTTATTCATGTGCCTGTTTTTCCGGTTGAGGTCGTGGATTCAACGGGGGCGGGTGATGTTTTCATCGCGGGATTAGCTGCTTATCTTGATGAGGGTTTATCTTGGGCGTGTGCGGTGGCTTCTGCATCTAGCTCAGCCATAGTAGAGACACATGGTATTGTGATCCAAAGGAGTAAATCAGAGATACTTGAAAGAGCAGAATGGGTTTACGAGAAAATAGTGAGCCTAGACTAGGGTTCTTCGTGCGACCCAGTAGATGGATACCGCTACTATAATGTCCAGTGTCCACCACTTCATCAATTCAGGTAATCTACTAATTTCTAGGAAGGAAGGCTCCTCGAAACCTCCGCCTCTCGTATTCTCAGCAGTCGCAAGATCACTTGGCACATCACCTGATTCAGGTATGACTTCTCCGTCGCCTAGCTTCGGCACTGCGTCAATACCAAAGGTATCATCACTTGCAATTTGCATGTATTGGGGAGCCGTATACATGGCTACTTGCTGTGGTACTGCGGATACCAGTATGTATCCTACCGCGACTGCTAAGACCATGTATACGAGAGACTTTTGGGTCATCAACTAAACCACTCCCCCATTACACTTAATGCTAGAGATTAGAACAGAGGCAAACCGTCTATGAGACATCTGTTCTAGTTGTCGAACACTCATTGTGGGCGCTCCCTCCATATCTTGATGGTCTCATACCACAGTATAACCGATGGAACTAAGCCCATCATCAACGTGGTGATGTATTGACTGCTGGGAAAATATGGTGTCTGAATGAGATAAGTCACCAGCATAGTGGTCATTAACACCGCGTAAAAGAGATAACGAGGCAGCATAACACCTCCAAGGGTGATAAACTGCTTCAATACACCAACCTTGACATCCTTAACGAGCTTGTAATCACCATACTCGTTCTCTACCAAGCCTAGTTCTTGGAGCTTGTTTAGGTGATAGCTTGATACACTGGGGCTGCTGAACCCTAGTTCGCGCTGTACCTCACGTACCCCTACAGGATCGTTTGGGTTTTTCAGCATGTGCATGTATACGAGGAGGGTTTTTCCCTTCAGCTCGGACTCGATTATCTCTTCATCGCTCGCCATGTAATGTCCCCTCTGGGCTCTATTCTTTGAGGGTATTTAAAATTGCTAGGGTTGACATGACGGCTTCTTCTGTTCTGACGGCGGCTGTACCCTGACCGGGGATAGTGTTGATCATGTAATCGAACACCTCTTCGGGTTTTCTACCATCGCGTTCAATCATCTCACCTACACCCTCCTTGTAGCTACCAAAGACTATCAATGTCTTCTCGGCTTCTATCCAGTCCGCCTCAAGACGCTCTTTTACCCCATCATATGAATCGCCTAGTCTGGATGTACCGATGGTTAAGTCCCACTCTGGGCTATGCACCAAGTCGCTTAGTCTTCTCTTGTTTCCCCTGAGATCATATCCCCAGTACTCGGGTATGTCTTTCTTCTTGACAGCACGTCCTGAGAGCTTGGGGTCTTTTTCCATGACCTCGATTGTGACTCTTGCTCCTTTTGTAGGTGATTTACCCCGTACCTCTATCGGCGTCTCGATGCCTATGTCTACGTTATATGTGAACCCTGAGCCACCTAGTACTACGCCGTCCCTGAAGCTGCCTACATCAATCTGGCTTAGTGACTCCTCCAATGGGTGATGGGGGGTTCTTAGCGGGGGTAGTGTTCCTGCGTATTGGAGTTCGGGTCTTACGTCAAACAAGTGTTTTCTTAGATACTGGGGTGTCTCCATGTAGCCGAGAATGTACTTCATTATGATGTTCTCGTCTGGCTGGTCTCTGTAGATGATTATCTGGTCTACCCTGTATATTGCTGCGGCTCTCCCCAGCTGTCCTAGTGCAGTGGTCTTGTCTCTTAGGTTGTTGATCTCTGCTACCATTGATGCTGGTACCGCGATTGTGATTGAGTTTCTTCTTTTCATTATGTATCCCTGTGTTTTGCCCAGTTCTTCCACCCAGTCTTAACATACTGTTCCCGCTCAGATAGGTCTTCTTTGACCCAGTCAAGGAAACCGTTGAAGCTTCGCATAGAAGCTATCTCACTGAAGGAGCCTATTCCCCGCTTTACGAGACTCTCTATGAATGTCTTCTCAGCTAGGTCCTGTGTCTTGCCCTCGATCTTAACTTCTGTAACCTTGTACCCGAGCTCTCTGAGGGTATCCTCAGCGTGCTCAAAGATATACCCGGTACAGATGTGAATCGCCTCGGTTTTAGGCACCTGCAATTTGTCCAGTCCTTCTAGTATGATCTGTGTGGCGTATCGGAGGTATGCTTTGTACCTGAACTCAGGTTCCTTGAACAGCTCGGTGGGAATCTCACCAGAATATTTTTCGTCGGTCTCTACTCGGCGCATTACTATTACTGCTCCGCCGATGAGGTCTCCCCACCCTGAGTCGTCTACCTCGATAACCATTACTTGTGGGTAGGTGGCGGGGAGATTAAAAACAGTATCCTAGTTCTCCATGCTAGCCTTCAATATCCTGATGGACTCCGTGGTACTTGGATCAATACCATAGAGGAGTCCAAGATACGCGCTAGCATAATCACCCTGTATCAAGGCAGACATCATACGGGCGAGATTAGATTCTCCCTTCGCTTCCACGGTGATAACCTTGCCGAATGTCTCCTCCATGAGATCAACAGATACATCGATCTTCTTGTTCAGCCGCTTGTTCTCTTTAGGGTCATGAATGATAACCGCGCAGAGACCACCTAGAATCTCTTCTGCGCCTTCACGAGCCATTACACTGTTATGGAAGGCTTCTGGGTAGAAGTTGGTGGCCGCTGGACTCTTACTATTCTCGTTAAACTGGGTACTGTAACGATAAGCAACGTTTTCAAAGAGTCTAGGAGCATAGATGAAAGGCACATAGCCTTTGATCTCCGTGGCTAGCTGTTTTCCAAGATTTACATCACTAGATACTTCTTGGCTCATTTCAGTGCAGAGGCTTTCAACAACTGTTATTGATTCCTTTACCTCTGCCCATTTTTTATCATCGATTAACCCGATTCTGCGAGTTACACCAGCTAGGTTATAGAACTGGTAGGGTATAGCGGCTCGTGGCTGTTGTCCTATGGGGAAGTAAACCAGTGTTTGATGGTTTTCTTTGGCTAGGTGCTCTAGTTTTCCACCGGAGCAGAAACAGATCACGGTACAGCCTAGTTTGAGGGCTTCAGTGTATTGGCTTAATGTTTCCTCGGTGTTCCCACTGTAGCTGACAGCGTAGATTAGCGTTTTCTTGCTGACATATGCGGGTAGATGGTATCCTCGGCTAACATCAACTGGTATCTTGAGGGTGTCTCTTAGCCAGTCGCGGAGCAGTAAGCCTCCAACTGCTGAGCCACCCATTCCCGCAATGAGGATAGAGTCGTACTTTATGCCATCAATATTGATTTTCGTGTTTTCTGTGTTTTTTAACGCGTTTCTTGCGCTCGTTGGGAACTCGGTTATAGCCTTGAGCATCCCATCAGGGTCCATTTTTGTATAAGTTTCAGGGTCATCGAGGACGCTGCTCATGTCCTGATATGAAGAAAAGAGGGATAAAAGCCGTTTGACTCAGGCTACACCGCAGATTCTGCACGCTAACCAAGCGTAGACCTTGATGGTGTCGAGGAAATCATCAATCCGCAGGTGATCCATCTGAGTATGCGCATACTTCTCCTCACCCGGACCGAACCCGATAACCGGAATACCGAGATGAGCGTAAATACGTCCATCAGTGGCAAAGGTCCATATCTTCTTCTCAGGAGCCCTGTATGCTTCAGTGATCGCTTTCACAGCATCAGCTACTACTGGTGTTTTATCTGGGTCTGTGTAGAACCCGTTGAACCTCCGTTCATTGATAATTGTACCCGGTATAACAGTAGCATCAAACTCCGAGTCCCCCTGCCTCAACTCAGCGATAATCCTGTTCAACGCCTCAAAGAGATGATGATCAGTGAAATCAGGGTGATTTCTACAGTCAATGACAAAGTGACATGTCTCGGGAACCACGTTTGACGCCTCTGGGCTAACAGTTATCTGTGTAACAACGAGGCTTGCTTTCCCATAGATGGGATGAACTGGGAGACTGGGGGCTAACTCGTCCTTGATCTTTGTGATCATCTTCATAGCCTTGTACAATGCGTTGACTCCCCGCTCAGGTGCGCTAGCATGACAGCTTCTACCATGGACAATGACATCGAATTTGATGCTGCCCCTGTGACCCAGGCTTAGCTCCATGTTTGTAGCCTCACCTATGAGCACCACATCTGCGAGGAACTGACTATCAACAATAGTAGACTTGGTACCTGCACCACCCACTTCTTCAAGAGCTACTCCAGTTACCTTATAGTCACCCCTCAGTTTGATGTCTAACTCGTTTAGGGCTCTGCCAGCGAGAACCATGGCGGCTACTGCACCCTTCATATCACATGCGGCTCTACCATAGAGAACCTCTTCTTGATCTCCAAAAGCTGATCCATCCATCAGTTTACCGCTGTAAGGGTCAACCATATCACCTACAGGCACATGATCAATGTGTCCGTTTAGCAGGAAGCTTCTGCCTCCACCGGTTCCCTTGATGGTCCCCATAACGTCGCCTAGTTGGTCTACCTTCGCTGTATTGTATCCGTACTCGTTCATCTTGGCGGCTATGTGTTCAGCTACCTGATGCTCCTCACCGCTTGGGCTTGGGATTTTGATTATTTGTTGGAAGAAATCGATACAGTGGTCCCGGTTCTCGTCAACCCACCGGGAGATCATTGACAATGTATCAGACATGATGTGAAGATTGATCCATGAGATTAAAAGGACTATTCCTCGACAACTATCGCCTCAACTGGGCAAGCTCCGACACAGCCCATACATGCGATACACTCCTCCTCATGGGCAACATCGACG
>JAOZIG010000178.1 GCA_026014515.1 Candidatus Bathyarchaeota archaeon
TCAATAACGGGGTTACCCTTGGACCTAGGCTGTTTGTCTCAGGGGAAATGATCACCATCACAGGTGGACGTAGCAAGATACCCGGCGAAAGACTTGAGGTAAATGGCGCAGATAGCGCAAGGGAAGCAGCGAGACGCCTATTGATGTATCATAATGCGGATTTTATCAAACTTGGAGCAACCGGAGCCATCTCCAGTGCCCATACAGGACCAAGACACCCACAGCTAACAGTAGAAGAGATGAAAGCTTGCTGTGAAGAAGCTCATAACTGTGGTAAAATGGTTCACAGTCACTGTTATGGCGAAAAGGGAATAAACAATAGCCTTGAGGCTGGCTGTGATGTCATTGTTCACGGTCAGACCTTGAGCGATTCTCATATAGATTACATGAAGAAGAATGATTTGATCCTGATGCCCACATTGAAGGCGTTCTGTGGTCACCTCGACCATATTGGAGAAGGAGGCACTCATGACAGAATCGTTTCAACGGGTATATGGGAGGAAACAGAGCCTAACTTCAGACGTGCCCACAAAGCAGGATTAACAATAGCGATGGGCACAGACGCAGGAATGCCTGACGACCACTTCGGAGATAATTACAGAGACCTTGAGTATATGGTAGAATGGGATATGACACCCATGGAAGCGGTGCAAGCTGGTACGTTGAACGCTGCAAAAAGCCTAGCGGTTGAAGACAAGATTGGTACAATCGAGGTTGGTAAACACGCTGACCTGATTGTGGTTGGTAAAAATCCTCTGGATGATATACGAAACATTGGGAAAAGCCTTGAAAAAGTCATACTGAATGGATTATTCATAGAAAAATAATCAAAACCATTTTACGCCACCAACCGCCTCCTGTGAGCCATGAAGAAAAACACCATCGATCTACTACTGCTCGGTGTCGCACACAGCTTAAACCACAGCCTCTTCCTAGTACTTCCACCACTGATGACAACCATCGCTGATGATCTAAACACAAGCTTTGGCACCATTGGCATCATCTCGACAATTACATTCCTAACTTATGGCGCTGGAGCCTTGATCGGTGGACCTCTAAGCGATAGAATTGGGAGCTTGAAAGTGGCTCAGATAAGCATCGGACTAGGTGGATTAATGTCCCTTGTATTTCTACTCGCAAACAATGTCTACATTTTCGGCGCGGGAATGTTCCTGATGGCGCTCTGGGCGAGCTTCTACCACCCAACAGCAAACGGATTGATCGCCAAAGCATTCCCAGAAAACACAGGTGGAAGCATGGGCATCCACAACGCAGCTGGAAACTTTGGACAAGTATTCACCCCAACATTAGCGTTCTTCCTAGGAATAAGGTTCAGCTGGAGAATCAGTTTCGTGGTATTCGGATTGATGTCAGTACTAACAGCCGTCTTACTGAACAGGATCGAGGTGAATGAAGGGCATATGGAAAGAAACACCACAGGCTACCTTGAGTTCATCAAGACACCAGGACTCTGGATAGTCCTAGTATACAATATCTTAGTAGGCTCATTGTTCAGATCAGTAGACCTGTTCTTCCCCAGCTTCCTAAGCACAGACAAACTCTACACAGGAGGACTAGCCGCTATCGCAAACAGCATGATCCTATTTTTCGGTGTACTCGGTCAACTCGCTGGAGGAAGAGGCAGCGACAGGTTTGGCTCACCGAAAGTCTTACTCATTGCTACTTCTGGAATGGTGGTAAGTCTACTCCTATTGATGGTGTTACCCACTAACATCGCCGTACCGGTCTTTGTGCTCCTCTATGGAATCTCCATGTTTGGACACCAACCAACAGTCACCAACATGGTAAGCAGACTCAGCCCAAGAAACATGATGGGACTCGCCTATGGTGTCATGTTTTTCAGCGCTTTCGGCGTCGGAAGCATCAGCACATCAGTAACAGGGTGGCTTGCAGACCAGTATAGCTTGACTACGGCGTTCTGGGTCAACACAGGATTATCGGCAGTATTGCTCTTGATCAGTGTAGTAATCTATATGCGGATCAAGGATTAACACGGGTAAGATAGGATAAGACAGCCATTATGGTCTTGGCGTCCTCTATCTCGTTACTCTCAATCATATTCAAGACCTCATCGACGCCATAACGTCTTACCTCTATGTCTTCATCATCCTCTGGGTTAGCCTTGACAGAGGTCAATCCCTCAGCTAAGAAGAAGTAAAGTATCTCGTCACTGTACCCGGGCACCATATAGCTCTGGAAGAGTCTGCTCCAGCTGCTTGCAGCGTATCCTGTTTCTTCTTGAAGTTCTCGTACTGCGCACTGATATGGGTCTTCACACGGTTCTAGTGTTCCTGCGGGTATCTCAAGCAGGTATTTTTCCGTAGCGTAGCGGTATTGTTTGATGAGAACTATCTCGTCTTCGTGTACAGCGATTATTGCTACTGCTCCGGGGTGTTTGACTATGTTTCGTTCTGTTTCCCGTCCATTGGGGAGTACTACTTGGTCGTTATAGAAGCTGAAGTGTTTGCCCTTCTTGATTAGTGTGCTTGAGATGGTCTTTTCCATGCTGTATGAGCCCGGATATTGGGATAAAAGGGTTAGTAGTGGCTCTTGCCCCAGTAGTTCTCAGTTACGTCAAAGAGCCTTGATGCATCTATTCTGCCTAAGGCAGCTTCAATCTGCTCCTGTGCATCATCAAGCACCTTTTGCTCATCAATAGACTTGACAACCCGGTTCTGCATCAGTATCTCACCGTCAACCATCACGGTATCCACATCGTTCCCGTTTGCAAAGTACGTGACCTTATCCACATACATGTTCAGCGGATAGAAGTGAGGCTTATTCAAGTCAACTAAGATTAGATCCGCTTTCTTACCCGGTTCAATGCTACCGATCTGGTCTTCCATTCTGAAG
>JAOZIG010000010.1 GCA_026014515.1 Candidatus Bathyarchaeota archaeon
AACACTTTCCCAGTAATGTTCTCGCCGCAGCAACAGTGCCCCGGCTCAGTAACACACCCAGTAACAGGATCAACGCCGCCATAGAAGCTAACAGGTTCTGTGCTGACTAGTGCCTCGCCTTCTGCTTTGCCGCCCATTACTTTTCTGCCTGTGAGTATCATCGTGATGCCTCCTCAACGAGCTTTTCTACTGTAGCTAGTTTTGTGGGGAATCCGTGGGCTACGCTGTAGTGTCCGCCTTTCATACTGTTGGTGCCTACGCCTTGCCACCCCATCTCGTGTAATGGAGCTACCACCATGCAGGTATCACGGTAAACTCTTCCTCCCGCGTCCTCAATTATCTTGATTAAGCCACCTTTCTCTGCCTGCTCGTAGACTTTTCTGCTTGTGAACACCCAGAGCCGGCCCTCAAGGTTCATCCCCTTCACAAGGTTAGCGGTCTCCTCGATTTCCTTGATGCTACAGTGAGGACACCCAATACAATAAGTTGGGTTATCAGGATCACTCATGAGCCTGTTCTTCGCCTCATCAAGGTCTTTTTGCTCCACTGTAATGATCTCCAAGCCTTCCAGATACTGTGAAGCCCATTCAGCCTCAGGTGTCACTCCTTCCCCATGCCATAACGCTATTCCTCCACTCGTGGCGCAGGCTGCACCCAATGTCTTCATTGACTCCATGTCGGGGGTTCCCATGTTCTTGAAGTAAGGTACACTTGATTTCATCAACTTACCAGTCACATAACCCAAAGCACTGTAATCCAGACGAGACTCTAATTCTGTTTGAACATCAATAATCTTCACAGGCTTACGATTATCATTAACCCTGTAACCATAATACGCCGCTACACCAGTAACCGCTGATGCTAGCGTCGTTGGACCCGACTCACGGTTAGTACGCGCACCTAATACGCTGTTTACAAAGCATACCGCATTGGACTCCGCCCAAGCAACCTGAGTTCCACGCCTTGGAACATGTCCAATAAGGTAAGGTGTACAGGTACATGTGGGCTCAACGCCCATGTCGGTGAACGCTTTGATTACCCTCTTTTGTCCTATGGCGAACTCCTCTGGAACGTTCATCTCCCGCCATTTCTCCATATCCATCCCAGCTGGGTTCAAGGTCGCCCTGATCCTACACTTGGCTCCCATGGCTGCCTGTTCCTCAAGCCATTCGGTGCCTGCGTCTCCTAGGTTCTTGTAGCTGACGCCGCTGATGTGTGCTGATTCTACTGGTACGAGTTTCTCTGCGCCGAACACGTTTCCTAGAGCCACTAGAAGCTCCATGCTTTTCCTGACTGCGAGCCCTTCTTCGCCTTCTAGCATGTGTTCCTGTTTTCTGGTGAGATACATGGGGTTTCACCTTCAATGATATTTCACCGGTATTTAGACCCTAGCAAATATATCTTTCAGAAAACATTGATACTATATGAGTCTAAGATACATAGGAACAGGCGTCAAACTCGGGGAAGGTACCAGAATATGGCACCTAACCTACATCGGAGACCATACAGAGATAGGAGACCTGACCAGCGTAGGCAGCCTAACCCACATAGATCATCATGTAAAGATCGGTGAAAAATGCAGAATACAAGGCATGGTCTACATCCCACCAGAAACCAGCATAGGCGACAATGTATTCATCGGACCCGGCGTCGTATTCACAAACGACCCATATCCACCATCAGGGCACCTAGTAGGCGTCAAAGTTGAGTCCAGGGCTGTTATCGGTGCATCAGCTGTTATCAAAGCCGGGGTCACCATAGGAGAATCCAGCGTTATCGGCATGGGTGCAGTGGTAACCTGTGACGTTGAACCCGAGACCGTGGTCTATGGTAACCCAGCGAGACACCAGTATACCCTAGAAGAGTACGAGAAACGCAGAGACCAGTGGATCAGAGATAACGATAAACAGCGGTCCTAAGAGCCAAGACCACTTGCTCAGCTTCTCTCTCAGACAAATAGGGGTGTATAGGTATACTGAACACGTTTCGGGCTAATTCCTCTGCGACTGGGCAAGGCTCTGTAACGTATTTCATCAAGGCTGGCTGCTCAGTCAAGGCATAAGGGTAGTGAACCAGTGTCTCGATGTTCATATTCCTCATATCCATAACAATTCTATCCCGGTCCAATCCCATATCAGGGTCAACCCTCACGGTATAGTAGTTATAACATGACTCTGTACCCTCCGTAACACGTTGAGGCATTACCCCCTCGATATTACCAATAGCTAGATCATAATACCGGGCAATGCTTCGCCGCTTTCCAAGGAAATAATCCAGTCTAGTCATTTGATCGAGCCCAATAACAGAGGCAATCTCATTACCCCTGTAATTATACCCCAGCAAGGTGTGACGGTATTTCTCGGTCTCCCCATGATTCTTAAAGAGCCCCACACGGTGAGCAAGCTCCTCACTGTTAGTAGTGACCATGCCACCTTCTCCTGTCGTGATAATCTTAGAGGGATAGAAACTGTAACACGAGACATCATTGAACTCACCAAGCTCAGAACCCATATACGTAGAACCCAGCGCCTGAGCAGCATCATGAACAATCCTCAGATCATATTCCTCTGCAAGCTCCAGTAAATCATCATACGGTACTACGTTACCGAAGAGATGAACGGGAACCACAGCACCGATACCCTCGCCTGTCTTCTCCCAAGCATCGTCAAGGTCCAACAAAAAGGTCTCAGGGTCCACATCGACAAAAACAGGTATACCACCAGCATGAACCACCGCACTAGCAGAAGCGAAAAACGAGAAACCCGGAACGAGCACCCTTGCACCCGGCTCAATGCAACTAAGTAGCGCTAGATGCAGTGCGGCGGTTCCACTTGAGACGCTGTAAGCGTACTGGGCACTT
>JAOZIG010000349.1 GCA_026014515.1 Candidatus Bathyarchaeota archaeon
TTTGAATGAATAAAAAAGTCTAAATCCTTTTTACCTCTACCAATAAATAAACTGTAAAACTGTATGCTCTCTTTCTGCTCTTTATCTCGTGCTTAAACCATATTCTAGTCTTCTTTGAATTGATGCTTTGTCACAATACCGTATTGAGTCTCAACTGTTTTTCCTCACTCATGAAGTTGCCTGAGTATGGTCGTTTTGTCTGGTACCTCTGGGGGCACCATGTCAAAGGCAGAAAACCACCTGAACCCAAACAACGAATCACAGTAAGACTCCCACAAAGCATCATACAACAACGAACCCAAACCTACAACACACTAAAACAACAATACGGCACCAGAACAGTACACAGCCTAGGCGAACTAGACAGAGAAACCTACTGTCTTGGACTCAGCCTAGTACTAGAAACAGCAGAAAAACAAGCCGCTGAAGAACAACGAAAACAAGACGAGTTCTACGCACGCATCAGAAAGAATAGCCGCTAACAGGGAGGGGGGGGGGTACGCTGAACAAGGCATAAACCAACCAATTTCACAAAAGAAACCCTAAAACAGCCTCTTTTCACTTCTGATCTATGTAAAAAACCGGTACCTTAACTACATTTTAACCGGTTTAACCACCAGCTTCTCCAACTCGCCCCGCCTTAACCCCAGCTCAGAAACCCCACAAAGATTCTCCATCTTCACAGTAAACCTAAACCAGTAACGACCCATCGTCAAATTCATAAACATCAACCGCGTCCCCCTCGGAACCAACTGAGACGCAAAAACCGACTTATGATCATAATCCTCGGTAAGCTCAAACCACTGCCCCCTCATATCCGAGACCACCACACCCGACTCTTCCCGATATAGGTTAGAAATCAGCTCATCATTCACCAAAGCTCACCACATGCCTTCCAATACACCACAATATTTACACCATTCCAACTAAAACCATAAACAAAATCCCAAAGAGCCTAACAAAAACAGACACTCTATGAATCATTATACCTGATTTAGCAGCAGCTTCATCCGGTGCCGGTCAACTACGCTCTGAACCCGCCTACGTAGCAAAAGAAAATGCCTAGCATCATCATCCTTCTGCACATAATCATCAACCCCCGCCTCAAAAGCCTCCTCAGCAACCTCCACAATAGACTGATTCGTATACAAAATCACAGGAACCCGCGACGACTCCCTAAGCCGACGAGTAAACTCAATCCCATCCATCTCAGGCATCCTGAAATCCGAGATAACACAATCTGGAGGATTATCCCTCACCCACTCCAATGCTTCAAGAGGAGAAGAAGATGTCATTATATCCAGACTCTTATCATTAAAGGACATAATCTCCTTGGTTATCTGCAAACTATTCTCTTCATCATCTACAACTATCAATCGTAGCAGCTCGCCCACACCTCGCTACTGACAAACACAGACCCAATCAAGTTATAATAAGAACACCACTGAACAAAATGGAACGAGTGTTCCATATCACAAATCTATACCAAAAAACTAGATCAATGGGTTAGAGGTAGCGACGCGGGAACTTTGCCGCCACTGAGTAATTTGGATCAACGGTATTAGCAACCCTGACCCGACCTACCTGACTCAGCAACTGTAGCGCATCCCATTTATCAAAACCATACTCAGCCACGAGCCACTTCACCATCTCAACATGAGCAATCTTATACGCCTCCATCAAAGGACGACTACTACCCACCACCATCAACCAATCATCATCAATAATCCTAGGCCACTCAATACCCCTCTTCACCACATCAACCTTCAGAGTCAACTCAGCGCTAGTCTCCAAAGCCACCCCACAAAGCTCACCATCACCCTGAGCCGCATGAACATCACCAAAAACCAGCAACCCACCCCGCACAGAAACCGGCAACTGCAACACAGCACCCACACAAACATCTGGGCAATCCATATTACCACCATACTCACCCGGCGTCAAACTCATCTCCACCCTACCGAACCGTGGGGCTACCCCAATACTGCCAATAAATGGATGCAACGGAATCACGGGAAAACGCCCACTATCACACATCTCAACAGACCCAGTCATCTCCTCCAAGTCGAGACCCCAATCATACCGCTTCACTGGAATCGGCTCATTATAGAGAAGCCTTCTACCCGGAGCTTCCTCAGTTAAACCACCGAAATTAGTAGCTACACGAGACCAAGCACTATCCCGGTTCAACATAATCCCCTGAATCTCTACACTGAGCGTATCACCGGGTTCAGCACCCTCCACATAAACTGGACCCGTCAAAGGATTACTACTACTATAAACAGTATCAAGGCTACTCTGCCTCATATCCTCGGAAATCTGAACATTCTTCTCATCAAAACCCCCTGCATCAACAGTAGTAGCAACCACCGTATCACCGGACTTTACCCTCAAAGCGGGTGGATTAGGACCATAAGTATGGTAATAGAAACTTGGATCAAGACGATGTATCATAAATTAAGCTACATCTGGGAAGATTTAACAGAATCGAGAATCCGCCAAATCTATATCTATAATCCAGAACCCAGCTAAAACAAGGTTAAAAACAACCCCCATAACCCCTACATGATGCGCATAGAGGCACGATGGGTGTGTAAACCATCAATAACCCTAGCAATAATACTACTATTCATAGGCCTCGCCCACCTCACCCCATGCAGCGCCACAGAATCACAGAACAAGACCCTAACCGAAGTATCAGGCTACAACTTCCCCGCCGGGTATTACAATGTTGTAAAGATACTTGAAAACACCGAAACAGAGTTCAGGGTTTTACACGAAACCAATATTCCATATATCAACATCACATATACAGCGCCATCCCATGGGCTGCTAGAGATAGCCATAAAACCTACAG
>JAOZIG010000143.1 GCA_026014515.1 Candidatus Bathyarchaeota archaeon
TTTCTTTTTTTTTAATTTTACAAATCGAGTGATATTTTTGATGAAATTTTTGTTTATCCGGGTTTATGGGAACAAGGTTTAACCATTTAGCGGTTTACAGACTTTTGATTGGATTTGACCAAACAAAAGGGTAAGACTGCAAAGAAAGATGGGATAAAGAAACATCAGGCACAGGAAAAAGCAAAGAAACGGGCTGTAAAAGAGCGGAGAAGAGTGGAGCTTCCTGAGGAATATAAGGGCAAACGAAACAAGTAATGTATCATGCAAACTCTAGGACATATTTTTCCTCGGTTACTGTTTTACCCCAGTGTACATGGGTTATATTCTCGACTTTGGTGAAACCATGTTTTTTGTATATGCCAATTGCGGCGTCAAGCTCATCAAAGGTCCATAAAACAACCCGTTTGTAGCCCCTTTCTTTACAGAACTCAAGTGCCTCTGAGGTTAATTTTTTCCCCAAGCCTCTTCCCCGGAGGTCTGGGTGAAGGATGAACCAGCGTAACTGGGCTTCGTCGGGTGAGTTCTTGACTATAGCGATACCACCCATTACTCTGTTGTCTTGTTCTACTATCCAGAGTTTCTGGTCCGTAAAATCCCCTGATTTTACAAGTTCGGACAATGGCTCAGCCACATATGCCTCAAAGGTCCAATCAAGATCGTATTCCTCGGCGTATAGTACTCCATGGAGCCATGTGATGGCGCCTAGGTCGCCGGGTTTTATCTGGTCTCTGATTGTTATGCTCATCCTAGATAATACAACTGTGGGTATGGTTTAGATTTTATCTGTTGGCTAAAAGATGTTAAGAATATCTACATCTAAATCATATGTATGAAGATCACAAAAATCGAGTTAATACCCATCGACATACCACGCACAAAGGTGCTTACCCTAGCCCACTACGGAAACCTCGGGCAGGGAGGAAAATTTGAGTTCGTAGTAGTACGAGTCCACACAGACGAAGGAATCACAGGTGTAGGTGAAGTACCTCCACTACCCCCATTGAGCCCAGAGTCCCAGCCAGTCATCATTGATGTACAGAGAAAATGGCTAGCTCCAGCTATACTAGGCATGGACCCATTCGAGACTGAAGCCATATGGCAGAAAATGGATTTCCTAGCCCCAACATACAGTATGGCGAAGGCAGCCATCGATATGGCGCTATGGGATATCAAGGCGAAAGCACTAGGATTACCCCTCCATAGACTGCTTGGAGGCTCGAAACCTGAACCGATACCGAACGTTGGTCTCGTAGGTATAGATACTCCCGAGATTGTTGCTGATGTAGCATCCGAGTTTGTTGATCAAGGATACACAGGTATCAGGTTGAAGATAGCACCAGGACGAGACCTAGACTGTGTCGCGGCGCTAAGAGACGCTGTTGGCGATGAGATAACGCTACGAGTTGACTGCAACCAAGGTTACAAGGTATCAGAAGCTGTGAAGATGATCCGAGACATCGAGCCCTATGGTATCGAGATGGTTGAGCAGCCTACTATCTGGTGGGACTTTAATGGATTAGCGGAGGTTGCTGCCTCGGTTGATACCCCATTAATGGCTCATGAGTCCATGTATTTGTTATCTGATGTCAAGAACCTGATTGACGCTGGAGCAGTGGGAGTACTAGGACTAAAGACCTATCGTCCTTGGGGTGGAGTTACCGGTGCAACGAGGCTTCTTGAGATGGCACGTGTGATGAACATACCCGTTATGTTCCATGATGACTTAGAGATGAGTGTTAGCCTTGCAGCTGCTACTCATATTATCTCTGCTTATCGTCATGTTATTACACATAAGTGTGAGTTGTCAGGTTACCCTGAGTGGATGGGAGACGATATCACCACTGAGAGCGTGAAGTTCGATAAAGGCTATGTCTATGTTCCTGAGGGAAATGGTCTCGGCGTTGAACTCGATGATGATAAGGTCGAGAAATACACCAAGGGAATCATCACCTTATCCTAATCAGAAATCAGGTAGGACCCCTAGCTCAACCGCGTCCCTTCTACGGGACAAATAACTTCTCTCAATATACTGCTGAGCCGCGTCTGTGAACTCTGTTGGGTAGGTGCCTTTCTGGTATTGTATTGTTAGTTTTGCTCGTTCCTCTGATTCATCGATGCTGAATATACCGTAGGCTTTCTGTCCATCATTGTCTGTCCACTGTATCCTGCTTGTCTCATAGTCTATCTGAAGCTCTGAGGCAAAGTTCCAGTTATCCATTCCACCCATGCTCTCATCATCCATACCAAATATTTTAGCTCCAGAATAGTACGGGTTCTCTGCCTCTATGATGGTGATAATATCGTTGGGGTATCCTGTGGTCCAGTTCTCACTGATTAGATACCATTCACCTTGGAGCCTTCCATCGTGTCCATAGTGAATCAATAACGGATTAGTAAAGTAAGGCTGAGCTGGATCAAACATACCAAGATACACCCCAGTCTCCACCAATGGCTCGATAACATTCTCGATATAAGCTTCCGCGAGGGCAACCCTCTCAGAATCAACAAGATAATCAAAGGGCGAGACATAGACACCTGATCCTCCGTTGTATACTCCGTCAGTTCTTCCATAATCCAGAAGGGAAAGCTCGGCGCTCTGAAGCCCGCCAAAGTAATCCATCCCATACCCTATGGGATCACCCTGAGCCACAATATCTCCCTCCTCAACCAATGGTGTCAGTATCTCCATGTGAACCCCAAACAGGTTATCTCCATAACTGATTCCAATATGATACTCCCCACCCTCCTCATCACCCCCCTGCTCTACATACTCAACCGTGCCATTAGCCCAACTCATCACAGGCATTGTTGATGTGGACTCGATCCAAACATGATCCAAGCCCTCAATATGCC
>JAOZIG010000436.1 GCA_026014515.1 Candidatus Bathyarchaeota archaeon
TGGGCTGAATGATGATACAGTCACCATAACGGTTTCAAGAACCAACGGCTTCCCGGAGGTAATCAACGCTGAGGCTGGCGATACTACTGGTGAAAGTTATGGGCTTGCTATAGATATTGGTACCACGACTATTGTCGCGGTTCTTGTTGATTTAAACACAGGAGAGATACTGGGTAAAGGCTCTGGGATGAACAAACAGATCACCTACGGCGAGGACTTGGTTACAAGAACAGCCATCGCAAGAGAAGAAAAAGGCTTGAAGAAGCTTCAGAAGGTGGTTGTGGACGCTATTAACGAGGTAACATCCAGAATATACAAGGAAACTGGAATAGAGCCAAGCCAAGTATCAGAGACAACCGTGGGCGCAAACACGGTAATGAACCATCTATTCGCTGGATTAGAATCTGGCTACCTTGAGATTGCAAACGTTGAGGTCTCACGAGAACCTATAATCAAGAAGGCGGGTCAACTTGGGTTAAATGTGAACCCTGAAGGATACGTCTACTGTGTGCCTAATGTTAGCAGGTTCCTCGGGGGAGATGCCATTGGGGATGTTATCGCGAGTGAGATGCATAAATCAGAAGACATGAGCCTCATGGTTGACCTAGGCACAAACGGCGAGATAGTTTTCGGTAATAACAAGTGGTTGTTTTCTTGTAGCTGTGCAAGCGGACCAGCCTTTGAAGGAGAGGGCGTACGTCATGGTATGCGCGCTGCGATAGGCGGCATTGATCATGTTGAGATCGATGACAAGACCAAGAAAGCAAAGATAACAACTATTGAAGATGCTCCCGCGAAGGGAATATGTGGCTCTGGATTGATTGATGTAGTTGCAGAAGTATTCAGAGTAGGGGTAATGGATTTTTCAGGAAAGTTCGTGCCCGGAATGCCCTATGTTAGGGAGGGAAAATGGGGTCTTGAATATCTCGTTGTACCAGCAGACGAGACCGAGATAGGAAAAGACATTGTACTAACACAGGCGGACCTTGACTATGTTATAGACTCAAAGGCAGCGGCATGTGGAGCAGTGACGGTCTTGATGAAAAAACTCAAGATCGACATCTATGATACCAAAAACATCTATCTCGCGGGGGCATTCGGCACATACACGGACATGAAAAACGCCACTCTACTTGGCATATTCCCAGAGTTCCCCAATGGAGAATACCATCCACTAGGTAACGGCTCATTGTCAGGTGCTTTCGCTACCCTGATATCAGTAGATAAACGTCGTGAAGCTGCTGAGGTAGCAAAAAACATGGTCTACATTGACCTACTGGTTGACCTTGAGTTCATAGATGAATACAGCAAGGCGCTTTATCTACCAGGGGAAAAGGAATATTTCCCTTCGTATACTAAAACCTGATTAAGCATAATCCACACATTCTTTGATGTATATACTGTAATAATTAGTGGTTTTTGGGAGTAAGATGAGTTGGTTGAACACAAGGGAACAATAGTAGTCACAGGGAGAGGAGGAACAGGAAAAAGTAGCTTCACTACACTTCTAAGCAGGTACCTCGGAGAAAAAGGCGTTGAGCCACTACTTTTAGTGGACTCTGACCCCGATGAGAGCCTCGCCGAGATGATAGGCATAGACCTAGAGAAGCAGAAGAAACGCAGTATTGCCGATGTTTTATCAGAGATACTTGAGGAACGTAAGATGGCGAGAATGAGTGGAATGACCCCCACAGATAAGATCGAGCCATTTCTCTTTCAGGAAAGCCTCTATGAAGGAAGAAACTTTTTCGATTTCATCGGGGTTGGCACCAAGTGGATTGCAGGCTGTTATTGTTTGCCTGATAGATCTCTTGGTCAGATAATGGATATGTGGGGTACCAACTACGAATACGTTATAGTTGACTCCCCGGCGGGCGTTGAACATCTTAACCGGAGGATCACCAAGAAAGTCAAGGACGTATTCAACATACTTGACCCCAGCAAGAAAAGTTTCGATAACGCTGCTCGCTCATACAAGATAATGAAGGACGTAGACATCGAGTTCGACAACTACTACATTGTTGGAGGATACAGGTTCCCCAAGAGTCTTGAAAAACAAGCAGAAGAACAGCCATTTACGTATCTTGGTAAAATCGAGGAAGATCCAGAGATAATGGAATACAACCTTGAGGGAAAATCACTACTGGACCTGCCAGAGACCAGTCCAGCGTATCAGTCGGTAAAGAAAATCCTCGAAAAAGCAGGATACTAGGTGAAATAGATGAAGATAGCCATCGCGGGAAAAGGGGGCGTCGGGAAGACCTTTGTATCAGCTACTCTATCCAGGCTGTTAGCTAGAGATGGATACAGTGTTTTGGCGGTAGATGCTGACCCTAACCTGAATCTAGGTTATAGTCTTGGCTTGGAGTATGAGGATGCTAACCAGATTGTTCCTCTCACAGATAATGAGACGCTTATCAAAGAGAAGACAGGTGTATCACCCGAGCAAGCCCTAGGTAACATCTTCAACATGAACCCAAGGGTCAATGATATTGTTGATAGATTCGCTGTTAATGCCCCTGATAATGTAAAACTCTTGGTCATGGGCACCGTAAAAGGCGGTGGAACAGGATGCATGTGTGGTGCTAACGCCCTTCTCAGAGTACTACTTCAACATATGTTGATCCAACGTGGCGAGATTCTAGTAATGGACATGGTAGCGGGTTTAGAGCATCTTGGAAGGGGAACCGCGCGCAGAATGGATGCGATGATAATAGTCATAGAGCCTCGTATGAAATCAGTAGATACAGTCAGACGCATACTGAAAATGGCTGAAGAGATCGAAGTTGAAACATTACTTGCGGTGGGAAACAAGGTGATGCGGGAAAAAGATGCAGAGTTC
>JAOZIG010000090.1 GCA_026014515.1 Candidatus Bathyarchaeota archaeon
CTTCGGACCAATAGAAACAGACGATCAGCCACTGATACCAGGAATGACTCTAACTTATGAGCCAAATCGGAGAGACATTGAGACCAACTATCGTGGGCACATCGAAGATATTATTCTGATAACTGAGAACGGTGCCGAGTGTCTGAACCAGATGCCATACAGGATTACATGGTAGCCTGTTCTCGTAGGAACTCTCTGATTTTTCTCATCTTTTCTATTGATTCATCAAACTCGGCGTCATTCATTCGCATGAGATTCGCATACCAGTAGATTCGGTTCAACAGCAAGGGATTCATGGGTCCAAACTTCATAAAGAAACCCGAGTAAGCACATTCCTCACAAAACTCATACCTGTTCAAGGGATCACTCAGGCTGTCTTGGTAGTCTTCCTGTATCTCCCCGAGGAGTACTGCCGTCTCTAGATTTGGTTTGATGGGTAACCCTATTTCTTGTAGCCCGAATAATACATCCATATAACGCCTCGTGGATGACTCAGTAATCCTGTCATCACTGTATACATAGGTGTCCGCTGGGACCGAGTAGAAGCTCTCAACTAGGTGTCCACTTCGTTGCTCATAGTTTAACTCGATTATCTCTGCGTCTTGAAGCTTGTTTACGTGGTGGTAGATGTTCTGTGGTGTTAGGTCTAGTCTTTTGGCGATTTCTTTGACGTTTAGTGATTCGTCTCGAAGCATGAAGACGATTTGTCGTCGTGTCTCGTCTTCTAGTAGTTTGAATGCTTCTCGGTTGATCTTTTTTACATGCGAGTTTGATTGAGCTTCCATTGATATTAAAATGATGGTTTGAATATAAAAACTGTATTTTAACATTAAAACGAGGCTGCTTTATAGTTCTTTGATTCAGCCACTATTGATAGTATATGAGTTCAAATAAACGAGGCAATTACCTCCTCGTAGACATAACTCACAACGATACAAAGGTAATACTCATAGAAGAAAACAAGATAACAGGCAAATCAAGATCACCCACAACCGTAGACGAACCCACACTAGACGTAACAGTAGGCGTACAAGACGCCATCAAACAAATAGAAAACGAGAAAAACACAAAACTAGCCACAGAAAACGGAGTCAAACTACTGTGCAGCAGTAGCGCAAGCGGTGGGCTCCACATGATAATCACGGGCGTAATCAGCAACATCAGCGGAGAAAGCGCTCAACGAGCCGCACTAGGTGCAGGGGCACTTCTCATAGACACTTTCAGTAAGGACGACAAGCGTCCACCTTACAAGAAGATCGCGGCGATGCGTCAATCCAAGCCAGATATATTGTTGATGAGCGGCGGCACCGATGGAGGGGCAACGAGCCAAGTATTGGAGATGGCTGATGTCATCAAACGGAGCGACATCAAGCCAAGATATGGCAAAGAGTACAGTCTCCCCTTGATCTACGCGGGGAACGTCTCTATTCAGGATCAGGTGTATGGTGTCCTTGGTGAGAACGGTTACGCGTTAAAGATGGTGGAGAACGTCAGACCATTAATCAACCGGGAGAACCTTGGACCCGCAAGGGAGTCCATATATGATGCCTATATGGAGCATGTGATAATCCACAGTCCCGGATACCAGAAGCTCGCTGAGTGGACAGATGAACGAATAGTGCCCAGTCAGGCGATGGTGGGCAAGATGCTTTACGAGTACGCCCAGCAGCAAGGACTGAACCTGTTGGCAGTGGATATTGGCGGTGACACCACTGATGTTTATTCTGTCTACAACGGGGTGTTTAACAGGTCGCTGAACGCCGGGATCGGGTTAACCTATGGCATCGGTAACATCGTGAAGGAGACTGGAATCGATAACATACTCCGATGGCTCTCCTCGTCCTTTGAGGAGCGAAGCGTGAGAAACATTATCGGGAACATGATGATCAAACCCCACGAGAACCTAACCCCTGAGGAACGAAGTATACAAGCAGCCATTGTACGTGAAGCCATAAAACTAGGCGTAACTGGACACAAGATGATAGCCCAACGACTCAAAGGCGTGGTGACAGAGCGCACCCTCGGAGACATGTTTGAGCAAGCCTTGGAGCCTACTTTGCTGAATATGATGAAGACGCAGTTGGTAATCGGTAAGGGTGACGCCTTCAAAAGTCAAACCGTCGAGGACTCTACACTAATACTACTGGACTCGTTACAACCAGAAGGCGTAACAGAGCTATACCTTGACCCAGAGAACATGGCAGCGCCACTGGGAAACCTTGTAAGTCATGACCGCTTGACCGCTTTGGAGCTTTACGCTGATTCATTAGAGTTCATAGGCACATGTATTGCCCCACGAGGAGAACTCAAAACCGGGCAAGAGGCTCTACGATTAGACTTCACCGATGCTGGTGTGTCTCATGTCTTCAATTATGGAGAAATTACTGTAGTGCCCTTGAAGTCAACTGGTTCGGTTGAGGTTCAGATTGTACCTAATCGACTTGATGTAGGCGCTGGAAGGGGAAAACCCGTCAACAGGAGTATACGCTCCGGAAAACTGGGTCTTATAGTTGATACCCGTGGAAGACCCATGACAATGTATAGGCAGACCGTGAAGCTGTTGCCTTTTGAGGTATTTGGGAGGGATGCCTAGTGGAGCAAGTTACCATCACTAAGGATCGTAGAATCCCAGCCAGCGGAGAAGTATATGTTACGGTGGGTGAAACTGTCACCCCAGATACATTGATCGCCAAGGGCATGGTGCCCAGTCAGGATATACACGAACTACGACTCTATAGAAACCTGAAAATCGACCCAGAGTCAGTAAAGAACCACATAACCAAACACACAGGAGACCCTGTCGAAAAGGATGAGGTGGTTGCTATTGCCCGTAGC
>JAOZIG010000133.1 GCA_026014515.1 Candidatus Bathyarchaeota archaeon
GGGCTCAAGGTCTTTTTCGGTAAAACCGGTGTTACTAATCTTTTTTACGATGCCTTTGAGTCCGTTTCTGAGCTTTTCGAACATTAGATGGATCCCTGAACCGCACTCTGAATCTCAGCGGATAAACTCTCCGCCATTCTTTGATGAGCTTCAAGCTGCGCCATTATCTGACCAAGCTGCTGCTCTATCGAGCCTTGGGCTTTCTCCATCTCTTCTAACCGCTCATTTACGTCTTTTAGAGCGTCCTCATAAGTCATCTCGACTGATACATCTGCGCCTATCCCCATGACTATCTTATCAAGTTCGCCAAGGGTGGCGTTGATAAAAGCTGCTCCTCCTACCGGTACAAGGAGGTTGTTTCCCGATTTGATGTTTTTCAGGTCTTCAAGCGACTGTTTAGCCACCCGCAGCTCGGATACGGAAGCTAATACAACTTGGAGCCTTTGCTGGAAGGTATTAACTGTACCCTCCATCATCTGCATCTCATTCACCAGCTGTCTTAGCTGGCTCTCTTTCTGCTGAAGACCCTGAGACATCTTACTCTTCCTCTTCTTCAGAGACACTTTCGATGTTGATCTCGTGGCGTTTAGCTCTGTGGCGACTGCCTAGCTCCGCATAGACACGCTCCAATGCGTGCTCTTCTTTTGCGGCTGAGATTAGTAGATTGAATGTCAGTGGCTCGAAGAAGTGTTGCTTCATGATCTCGCCCTGAATTCTGTATAGTTTTGTGCTCATCTTTAAGCCTCCGCTAGTTCAACGGTTACTACACCGTCGCCATCTTTGGTCATCTTGACGCGGATCTTGCGTGGAGGATTCTTGATTCCTCTTGCCCAGATCGCCTCATTGACGCTAGGGTCGATGATGATCTCTGTGGGCTTCATGTGGCGCTCAGTAAACTGCTTGAGCACAAACATGGCTTTCTCTGCCCTTCTGAATTTTTGGGCAATCCAAGCTCTTCCCAGAGGCACTGTATAGATTCTTTCCATTTCAGACATGTGTAATTCTCTCCTATGCTTTTAGTTTCCTGTTTCGCCAGTTGCGTCTACTCTGTGGGCTCCACCTGATCTCACCCTTTGTTTTGGCGATGATCCATGCGGGCACTGATTTCTTCGCCTTGCCTGCTTTCGCAAGACGTAGCTTGTAAGCCAAATGTTTGTTCCTTGCCATTTTTCTTATACTCTCCTAATGTTGATTTCCCTCTTAGTCTGCTGGTTCATTATCTGTTCAAGCAGTTTCTTAAGAAGTTCATCGGTTATGGGCAGTTGGACTCGTCCAGATTGAGCCAGCTGGAGAAGCTGGAGCTCCATCTGAGCCGCAAAGTCTGGTCGTACCAGTTTGAGGTTCTGGAGTCTCTGCCTTGCTTCAGGTGTGAGAATCTTGCGCATAAGGGCTTGCTTCTGGGCTTCTGCATCTGCTTGGGCTTGAGCTTGCGCTTCCGCTGCATGCTCTTGCGTTGCCTGTTGGGCTTGCAGTTCAGCCATTCGGCGTTTCCTTATTTCTGCTAGATCCTCGTCTGAAGACATTTGATTTCACTTAATAATTTTGAAGTTCGGGTTTCTCTCGGTCCAAGTCGCGCTTTAACTGGGTTGACATCGCGTCTAGGAGGCTTCTGCCTTTTCCAGTTACGGTTCTTCCCTTGATTCCTTCTTTCTGCGCTAGACCTGCTTGCTCTAGTTGCTGTAGGATTGTCCTGATGATGTTACCGCCAGCTTTTGCGAAGTGTGCGGGTCTTACGCCTCGCCTCTTTCTTCCGCCGTAGTCTTTTCTCAGCTTGCTGACACCTACTGGTCCATTTATGTATAGTTTTCTGAGCATGCTTGCGCTCCTTACATACCACCAGTCGGGGTTCTGGGGTACTCTTTCAGCGTGGCTCCCAGTCTTCACATAGCCCGCCCATTCAGGGGGCTGGATCTCTCGAATGTTCTCTTTCAAGTAACCAGAGAGACTGTTGATTAGTACGTCTGCTGGTACATCGTATGCCGTTGTCATTTTTCTTCTTCCCAGATGTGTTTGAACCATTACAGGTACTGACATATATACATAGTCCTGTCTGGTTCAGCAACTCTTAACCACAGGAACAAGATAAAAAAGTTATCTAAAATTGGACATTAACTCTTGAGGCTGCTTGTTGGCTTCTTGTTTTTCATTGTTTGAGTAGTTGTTGCGTTGGAGAATAGAAACTTATGAATTAGAGAACCAAGTCTTTATTCTGATACCAATGGGCGGGGAGGAACATCTGTGAGTAAGCAAAAACGGTGTATCTTCGTTAAGGAGAGAATATGCCCATTCCAGACCAAACAGGTGCCATTCCAGACATGCCAAATCTGTATTGAAGCATGGAAAACAGAGGTAGCCATAAAGAAGCAGCAGTTTCAAGGGGCTCAGATGACACCCAGTTATCAGCCACAACCACCACAAGAAGGGCACAGGGTATCATTGCCTGTAATAGAAAACGATGGTAATGGGGTCATTAATGAGAAGCTCAAGGAAATTGATCAGTTACTGAAGGATGATAAGATTGATCCACTGGAGTATATCAGGCGGCGTAAGGAACAGGTTGAAAGTCTCATTGGTGAAAAACCCAAACTCAGAATAGATGAGATAGAAGAACCACCACAAGAGATACGTCCTACTCCGAAAATGGTGCGGGTAGCTGTAATCGTAAAGTCCTTTTTTAGAAAACAGGTTTTTACTGCGCCTGAAAACTGGGAGCTACCTGAGACAATCACTGATAATGTGATTAACTCGATTTTCAAGATGGCGGAGAAGAAAAACATCTCAGATATCAAATTGAGAGCAGGGGAATACAAGATCGCGGGAATCG
>JAOZIG010000091.1 GCA_026014515.1 Candidatus Bathyarchaeota archaeon
TGTCCCAGTCGATTACGCCGTGAACAGTGTCTCCTACATTGAAGTTTGGAGTGTTTTCCATGATGTGTATATGTTTCTCGTTTTCATCATACTTGGTATAAACCACTGGTTCACCGTTTATGGTTCCAGTGTCTCCGTGTTGTCCACCAGCTTCAGCGTAGAATGCGGTCTGGTCCAGTTCAACTAGATTATCAGATATACTGACTACGGTTGCATCAAATTCTCGTAGATAATGATCTTTATCGTATAGCCTAATGGTCATGACAATAGAAAATGGGTTATTGAGATAAAATGGTTGGGGGTTAGCCGAAGGCTCCCCTTAGGAATGGGTACAAGTCCTCGACTTGCTCCTGTACCATTGTCTGGTAGTACTGGTACAGTATGCTTACCGCCAACAAGGCACCCATGCCTGATCCGAATACACCGAAGAACTCACTTAACGCAGCGAGTAACCCGATGATCATACCACCTATCACCGTGATGGTGGGGATATACCTGTTTAGTAGTTTCTCTAGTGGTTTTTTGCTTCTTCTGAAGCCCGAGATCTGCATTCCTGATTGTAGTAGCTGGTCTGCCATCTGGTCTGCTCCCAAGCCTCCGATCTCCAGCCATGTTATGCTGAATAGTACACAGAAGCCTACGACGATCAATAGGTATATTATTGCTCGAACTGGGTCAGTCATGACGCCTGTTAAGCTTCCAGGGCTAGTAGTGTAGTAGCTGAGTCCTCCGATTGAGATCGTTCCTTGTGTGGTCTGGTTGTACATTCCAAACATGTTTAGGAAGAAGCTGCTGTTGTCTTGGTTCCAGCGCGTCCAGACGAATTGTCCTATTAGCTGGAAGTTGGCGAACATTGCGTATGCTAGTATTACTGGGATGTTGCTGACGTACAGTAGTTTGATTGGCATTCTGCTTCTGTAGCCTCTGTAGCTGCTGTGGCTGATGGGTATCTCTACTCTCATGCCCTCAACGTATACTACAAATGCGAATACAGCGAGGGTCATTAGGAATCCTATCATGTCTGGATATGTTCCTCTGAACACCCAGTCGATTGGAGGTAGTCCTCCGAAGATTCCTTGGAAGAAGGCGATTAGTGCGCCGTATGCTCTTCCGTCGGGAGAATATGCGAATGGGCTTAGGCTCATCCACCAGATGTTCTGTGTGATTCCGGCTACGATGAATAAGCTGATTCCGCTTCCTATTCCCCAGCCTTTCTGAACTAGTTCGTCAAGCATCATTAGGATGAAGCCTGCTGCTAGTAGCTGTACGAATATCAGTAATGATTGTGTTGTCGTTACCGCCCCATAGACTCCGCTGATGATGTATAGTCCTGCTTGAACTATGATCATTAGGAAGCTGAAGACTTTGCTTGCTGTTGTGAATAAGCCTCTGTCTTCTGGGTTTGATCTATCAAAGGATATGATATCTGACCCAGCTAGAAGCTGTATAATCAGTCCAGCTGTTACAATTGGACCAATACCAAGCTCCATAAGAGAACCTCTGCTTGAGGCGAAGATGATCCTCATCGTTGCGAAGGGGTCACCTGACTCAGTCTGAGGAATACCATAGAGTGGTATCTGGTTCATTATCAAGTAGATAATGAGTGCTGCTGCGGTCCAAAGCAGTCTCGTGTTAAATGGCACTTTTCGTTGAGGTGGTTTAACCTCTGGTATGAAAGGAGATATGGGTTTGAATAAATCAAGGAAGCGCAATCATTGTCCCTCGGTTATGACTCTATGATTGTGCCGCCTACTTCTTCAATCTTTTCACGTGCAGAGCTTGTGATCTCAGATACTTTGATGTTAAGAGGCACTTTGATATTACCTCTGCCTAGTACCTTATCGATACCCAGTGCAGTTAGGTCAAGCTCGTTGCCACCCTTAACACCATAGTCGGTGAGAACCTTCATTGCTAGGTCCTCAAGCTCTCCAATGTTTATGGTCTCTGGTATAGGCTTTTTCGCTGATGGTGGTAGGAATCCCTTGTTTCTGTACCTGTTTGGAGTGTATTTTACAGTCCTGATCCAGAAGTGTTTTCTTCCACCTGCTTTTCCCTTGCCACCGCGTCCACCAGATTTCCTGTGCTGACCTACTTGGCCCCAGCCCATGTATCTGCTTCCACGTTGTTTACGTACTTTCCGTTCTTTATGTGGCATATTTAGCACATCCTCACTGCGAGTTCGTTGATATCCTCGCCTCTGTACCCGAGTTCACCCTTACTTTTGTATGGGCGTTTCACTGATTTCTTGAAGCCTTTCTTTGGTGGGTGTAGCCTGAAGAAGGGTTTGAGTCCCTCTATCTGGTTTATACTTACCTCACACTTGACTAGTTTCTCAGCCAAGTCATCAAAACTCTCGAAACCAAGCTCCTTGACATATTCCTCTGTTAGGTTAACATCCCCGGGTGCTTTTCCACGCTTCTCAAGCATTGTCTTGACTGTCTCGACTGTGGGTTCTCCCCATGTGATCCAGTCTTTTGCTTTCTGAAGCATGCCTGTATAGTCAGACCTGTTGTCGATTATTGTAGCGTAGTTGTTGCGATCTACTCTTAGCATTCTGAGGGTGTCCTCTTCCCGCTTTGAGACATTGATTGTTCCTCGTATACGAATTACGAGTAAGCTATTCTTCGACATCTGTATCACGCCCAATCCGACGGTGTCATTACCGCCATTGTCTGTTTCAGTGCTTCAAATGTTGCGAAAGCAAAGCTGTTTGTGGTTGTAGTCTTGCCCCTTGTATCGCTCCAACAGTCCTTAACGCCCGCTAGCTTCAACACCTGTTTCGCGGTGTCTCCGGCTACCAAGCCAAGTCCCTGTGGACC
>JAOZIG010000017.1 GCA_026014515.1 Candidatus Bathyarchaeota archaeon
AAGGTAGTTTTCGGATTCAAACACTATACAAGGAGTTTACGGTGAATACGCCGCTGAAGTATTGAAGAAAGCAGAAAGCATTGATTTTTCACAAGTATAAATCAGTCCAAAACCGCTTCTATTTTACTAATTTTATTCTGGTAACTGTACAAAGAGTATGGAAATCGGTTTGATACCGATAAAGGACGTTTTACTTGATGGCGTACTGTAGCGCCTTCTCGGCGTGTACAGTTGCCGTATCAAATACCTTGACATCAGTATCCTGCTGACGTATTAGCAATGGAATCTCGGTACAACCAAGTACTATTCCCTCTGCGCCCTGCTCCACCAGTTTGTCGATGATCTTCAGGTAGCCTTTTCTGGATTCCTCTGTGAGTTTGCCGATGGATAGTTCCTCGAATATCACCTTCACGATATAGTCCCTGTCCTCCTCGTTGGGGATGACAACATCGATGCCGTGTTTCTTCAAGCCTTCACGGTAGAATGGCTTGGTCATGCTAAACCCGGTGCCGATGAGCCCAATCTTCTTGAAGCCTTCCTCTTTGATGGCTTCAGCGGTGGCGTCAACAATACTAATCAAAGGCATATCGATCTGCGCCTGTAGCTTCTCGAACAGGATATGCATGGTGTTCGTTGCGATTACAGCGAAGTCACAGCCAGCACGTTTCAGGGTCTTTAATCCCTCTAGTAATGCCTTTTCGATGCTGTCCCAGTCTTCTTTCATCATCCAGTCCTCGTATTGCTGGAAGCTGACACCTACGATGATGGTTTCTGGGTATCCGTGGTCTCCGTAGAGTTCATGGTATTTATGCACAATATGCATGTAGTAGGTTATGGTTGACTCAGGCGTCAATCCGCCGAGTATTCCTATCTTCTTATACATGGGTCAATGGTTACCAACTGGATATTTCTACTTAGCGATAGTAAGAGAAGGACTATATCCTATTCCCGATCACCTTTGATAATCTGGGAGATATATTGAGCAAAGCAGAGAGGTTCGCGGAAAACGTTCCAGGCATAATACTCGCCATGTTCATAGCACTCATCGGGTTCGCCATATGGACCCAATACAAACCCATCAGCGCATTAATGTGGAGCTTCATCCTCGGCATCGCCTTTTCAAACACATTGGACCTACCAGAGAACGTGACACCCGGACTCAAGTTCATCTCATCAAGCTTACTGAAATTCACGATAGTCCTCCTCGGATTAGTAACAAGCGCCTCTGTCTGGTTTGAGGTGGGAATCGGGGCAGTAAACGCCTTGGTGATTATCACCGTAAGCTTCCTCACAAGCATCTACATGGGTAAACGACTCGGATTATCCACAAGACTCGCAATACTCATCGGAGTAGGCACCAGTATCTGTGGAGCATCAGCTATAGCCGCCACCGCCCCAGCGATCAAAGCCAAAGAAGAGGAGATTGGAGTCGCCATCAGCGGCATCACCCTATTCGGGCTCATCAGTATGTTCCTATACCCATACCTATTCTCAAACACCATTGTACGTAACTGGCTACTTGATAGCCTCAACGTATACGCTGTATGGGTGGGATCAGGGGTACACGAGTCAGCTCAGGTGATAGCAGCAGCTTGCACCCTCAGCGTGGAATGTATGCAGCCCGCGTTAGTGATAAAATCCATAAGGATATTCATGATAGCCCCCATCGTCTTGGCGTCAACGTTTTTCCTCAACAAATTTGAGTCTGGCAAGGACAAACTTGATGCAAAGATCACGGTACCGTTATTCGCTGTATTGTTCCTCGTCAACTCACTGATATGCGCCGGGTTAAACACCTACGCCCCAGCTATACCGAGCTTAAACGTTGCTTGGGTATTCACCAAGACAGCGCTGAAGAACAGTATCATACCTTTCCTCTTGGCGGTAAGCTTCGCAGGTGTAGGGTCAAAGGTCCAGTTCAGTGATATAGCAAAAGTAGGTTGGAAGCCCTTTGGCTTCGCAGCCATGATGTCGATACTTGCGGGAATATTGGCGCTTGGAATGGCGATCCTTGTAGCGCCTTATATTGTTTAGAGGCTTCGCCAATCAGAGATAAGCTTCAAGAGCTCTTCTTTTGTTGGTCCGCCTCGTGTCTCGATACGTGTCGCCTTGAAGCTACCAGCTGCACTCGCCTGACGTAGTGCTTCTATGTGCGTCTTTCCCTCTACTAGTGCTGATGCGAATCCACCGATGAACGCGTCACCACAGCCCACCGTGTTTATGACCTTCATCCCTAGCTCGGGTAGGGGCACTGCTTCCATCTGGATTATTGTGCCTCCCTCGTCCTCACATAGGATGCAGCCTTCTGCGCCGTGTTTGATGATGGCTTTGATGTCGGGTACATGGTTTGTGAGTACCTCGGCTACCCTTTTTGGGTCGCTTGTGTCTAGGAGGTTCTCGTACTCGATGTGGTTCAGTATGAAGTAGTCCACGTTTCTAAGGGTCGGTAATAGTGCTTCTATTCCTTCCTCGGCGTAGACACCGGGGTCCCAGATGACCTTTACACCATGTTTTTTGCATAGCTCTGCGAGTTTCTCAGCGGTCTCGATGGGCGGGTCCATTATTACACAGACCTTAGCCTGTTTGATTAGCTCTAGTCTCTCATTGTCAAGCATGTGTTCCCCGGTGATTCGTAGATTTGCTCCGAAGTAGGTGTGTATCTCGTTGGCTCCCTCGGCGCTGATGCTGATATAGGCTTGCCCTGACTCCTCTTCTGGGATCAACAAGATTCCGCTGGGGTCTACACCCTCGTCCTCAAGTATCTTGATTTGAGCCTCAGCGATGGCATCCTCACCAAGTGCACCG
>JAOZIG010000516.1 GCA_026014515.1 Candidatus Bathyarchaeota archaeon
ATCAAACATAAACAAGAGGCAAAAAAATGAACACAGTGTTATATGGTTGGCTCACATTCATCGGCATCACCCTAACCACATTGCTGTATTTCCAGAACCTATTCACCCCTAATCAAAGCCAAACAAGGGTAAACATCCATTGCACTATAGGTAAACTCACCATAATCACCATAGCTGGACATCTGCTAACCCAGCCATTAGCGGGTTGGGATCAGATGTGGGGAATCTGGACAGGGCTTGGATTATACTTTATCATAATTGCTTCAGGTATAGTATTGCTTTATCTGCCTGATGTAGGCGGGTTACGATATCATGCCCGGAGTTTTCACCCTGCCTTGGTAGTGGGCTTAGCAGCTTCCTTGATACACCACGTGCTGACCATGTACGGAATATTAGGCTAGACCGTTAGGGGAGAAGACTATTAGCCGGGTATTCACGTGTATAGCGTATGACTAGTATATCGAATGATGTACGACTAGAGCTATACCGAAGCATGGTCGCCATCAGAACATTTGAAAACGGAGTAAGAGCCCTCATCAACGACGGCAAGATTGGACACGTCAGCTTCTACACAGGCGGAGAAGCTGTAGCTGCTGCCGTTGGCGCTCATCTCCGTATGGAGGACCAGATTGGAAGCACCCATCGTCCTTTGGGGCATCTGATCGCTAAGGGTGCTGATATCCGGAAGATGATGGCTGAGATAGCCGGAAAAGCCACTGGTAGCAACAAGGGCAAGGGTGGAGCCTATCACATCTTTGACCCTGATGTCGGTGCAATTGGAGCCAACGGTATCGTGGGTGGAAGCGTACCCATGACCGCTGGATACGCTTTAGCCAACCAGCTAAAACACACCGATAATATCTCCGTGAGTTATTTCGGTGAGGGCGCAAGCAACCAAGGAGGCGTCCAAGAGACACTGAACCTAGCAGCATGCTGGAAACTACCCATGATCTTCGTCTGCGAGAATAGCAGCCCAGAAGAACAAACAATGCTTGGACACAAGATCGACTACCCACAACTCAGCATTACAGACATCAGTCTACGTGCACCCGCTTACGGTATGCCCGGAGGCAGCCACAATGGCTGGGAAGTAGAAGAAGTCTACAAGAAAGTAGGTGAGGCTGTTACACGTGCCCGTAACGGTGATGGTCCAACATTACTAGAGTTCAAAATACACCGTCTTGACTCAGATGAGGAGAGCAAGTATTGTCCAGTCCGATGCTACAGGGAGAAACTCATGAAAGAAGGAATACTCACTGAGGCTCTTGACAAGGAGATACGCGATAAAGAGGCTAAACTTGTTGAGGAAGCCATTGATTTCGCCATGGGCAGCCCGGAGCCAGAGCTACTGGATGCATACAGCGATATTTTCGTGGAGGATGCCTAGATGACCCGAGAAATTACCTACGCTGAGGCTATCTGTGAGGCTCAGAGAATCGCCATGAAGAATGACCCAGATGTTATTTTGTTTGGTGAGAACGTGGCTGCTCCTTGGAGACCCGCCACAAAGGGACTCAAGGATGAGTTCGGTAAGGAACGAGTACGTGATGCACCTATTACTGAGACCGCTTTCATTGGTGCAGGTGTTGGCGCTGCTATTGCTGGCATGAAGCCTATTGTTGAGTTGATGCTTGTTGACTTCAGTCTTGTTGCCATGGACCAGATATTGAACCAGATGGCAAAGACCACCTACATGACAGGTGGAAACGTGAACATACCCATGGTCCTCAGAGTTATCTATGGTGCACGTGGAGGAGGCGCAGCAACCCACAGCGAGTGTCTCTATGGCTTGTATGCGCATATGCCGGGAATGAAGATCGTTGCACCCAGCAACCCCTACGACGCAAAGGGACTACTAATCACTGCCATCAAAGACAAGAACCCAGTGGTGTTCTTCGAACATGTTCAGTTGACCAACATGGAGGGCGATGTACCAGAAGACGAGTACAGCGTACCTTTTGGAGTAGCAAACCTGGTCAGGGAAGGCTCTGATGTAACCGTGGTAGCTGTTGGTAAGATGGTTAACGAGGCAGCTAAAGCATCAGACCAACTGAAAGGCAAGATCAGCGTCGAGGTCATTGACCCAAGAACACTTGTTCCACTGGATGAGGAGGCTATTCTACGCAGTGTCGCAAAGACTGGTCGCCTAGTGGTGGTTGACGAGGACTATGAACGATGTGGGTTCTCGGCTGAGGTGGCTGCGGTTGTTGCTGAGAAGGGGTTCCATAACTTGAAGGCACCTGTGGCGCGTGTAGCTAACCCGAATGTGCCTCTACCTTTTAACAGGAATCTTGAGAAGCATCTGTTGCCTGATGTGGATAAGATCATCAGGGCTATACGAAACGTGGTCAAGTAATTAGATGGCTTCGAGGGCCATTCTTAGGTCCTCTAAGGCATCAACTTCTATTTCTTTTGCTTGTAGTAAGTATTCAGCTGTTTCTATGCGGTCTTTTTCAGGCATTTTACCGGGTCCTAGTGGGAATATCTCGTGGCATTTGTTCAGTATTTGGTATACTGTGTTGTATTTCTCGGAGATACCTGTTAGGTCTGGGCTTAGTATTGGGTTTATTTGTTTCAGGTACTCTGCTACACAGCATTTTCCCTCCATGATACAGGCTATTGTGTACCCTGTTCCGTGGTGACTGTTTTCGTCTAGTGGTTCCTCAGTAAGGTTTTTGGCGAGCATATCATAGGCATCTGGTCCAAGCACGTATTCAGGTATCTGGGGCACGTTTACAGTTCCTAGTTTGAATCCTAGCCTGAGTGTTTCTAATGCGACTTGTTTAGGGT
>JAOZIG010000179.1 GCA_026014515.1 Candidatus Bathyarchaeota archaeon
TATAAAAGAATCCCTAGAACAGCCCAGATCACCTTTCGATATATGTAAAAAACCGTCACCTTAACGGGTTTTAAACACAAGAAAGTGGTCCATTAAGAATATTATTGCAGCTTTTCGCTTACCTCTGCGAGCTTCTTTCTGAGGCGCTCACGGCTTGCCTCGATGGTTAGCTCAGCCCTTGTCCGTTCATTCACGTTACGGGTGACATCAAGCTTCCGGCGAAGCCCCTTCAAGAAGAGACTCACCTCATCAACAGCGGACAGATTCAAGTATATCTCCTCCATCAAAGCTAGATTCTGTTCTGCTTTCTCCAATTCTCCTTTTCTGAGCAGGTCCAGTGTTTGGCGTCGCAGTTCACCGGGAACATCAGCAAGCCCCATGATGTAATCGGTTGATGAGACACCAAGTTCCTCTGGAGACGGATAACCTGTACCCTTGTTTAATCCGTAGAGAATCGAAGCCTCTGAGTACTCCTGTCTCGCAGCTGAGACCGCATCATATACGGCTATCTCAGGATAAGCCACAGTATACTCATTGATCTCACCCAGCAGTTTCTTTGCCTCACTGATGTTCGCCTCCGCCTTCTCGGATGCACCACTGTGAAGCAGTAAAATCGCCTGTTTGCTCAGTGTACGAGCCTTACGTGCCCGGCTATATGCCTCGTCTCGTGCCTTTTCCCGTGATAGTAGGTCCTCTTGGGCTTGTTTGATGATCTCATCCAGCATGAGATTATAGATGCATCACAGAATTTAATCACTAGGTCGTGTGTACCCATTTTTGAATACAATATACTTATATCAAAAAACGGGTTCAATGCCACTACTCGGAAACTCGATAGGTGAAGATATGATACTAGACAAAAACCATGCGCAAAACTTCTGCGGGTCTAGTAGTATATCTCAGTCCAGTGGACTGTAATCGCCTGTCAAGCCTAGATTATCCCCTTGTGGGAGGAAATTTTCTTGATAGTAGCGTTTGACTTAGAAGGAACATTGATTGATGCCGAACTCTTCCCGGTTCTCGGAGAAAAGCTGGGAAAACGGGCACAGCTAGATGATATTACAAATAGAGCCATGAATGGTGAAATCGACTTCACCTCATCCCTACAGCAGCGTGTAGGTCTCATAGAAGGGCTCAGTATCAGCGAAGCTCAGCAAATCGCAGGGTCCCTAAGTCTCTCCCGTGGAGCAGAGGAAACAGTCTCGGGAGTAAAACGCCTCGGAGGAGTACCCATCATCGTCACAGGAGGCTTCGATATACTGGCTCAGAGAGCCGCCTATCTCTTGGGAATCGAATACGTTTGCTGCAATAGGTTCAAGGTCAAAGACGGTTACATAACTGGAATACAGACCCCAATAATCACTGGCAAAGGCAAAGCCGAGAAGCTTCTTGGACTAGCAAGCTGGCTCGGGATAAACCCCAATTGCTGTGTAGCGGTAGGCGACGGAGCTAACGACATAGAGATGATGAGAGCCACAGGACTCAGCATCGCCTACAATGGAAGACCAAGAGTACGAGAAACTGCAAAAGCATCAGTAGAGGGCGGGGATCTACGGCGAATACTCCCCATCATAGAGGAGTTCGCCTCCACCACCCCTGAACAAGGGTATCTTGTTAACCAGATTCTATAGACCGCATTAACTCATCAAAGGTGATGTTACCACCACTGAGCACCAATGCCACCTTTTTACCCTTCAACTGGTCCTTTAGTTTGACGGCTGCAGCGAGACTGGCTGCACCGGCTCCCTCAGCAACAGTATGACAGCGTTCTAGGTAGAGTTTGATAGCGTTACGCATCTCCTCCTCAGATACCAGTATAAAGTCATCCACTTGGCTCCTGAGAATACCAAGAGGTAACTCGAATGCGTTTCTTGTCGCCAAACCATCAGCGAAAGTCTCAGCAGTCGGAGTTGACTCTATTTTACCGCTATTGTAACTCATGTAGATGCTTGGAGCCTTCTCTGCCTGAACCGATATAGCTTTCACATCTGGGTTCAGTGCTTTGATGGCTGTGGCTGTTCCACCCGCACCAGTACCACTTCCCACGGGACTTATCACTACATCAATGTCAGGTTGCTGTTGCATTATCTCATAACCAATAGTCCCTACACCAGCGATGAGAAGCGGCTCGTTACCGCTATTGATGAACCGGTAACCATGTTCCTCGGCTAGTCGTTGCCCGTTCTCGACTGCCTCATCAAAATCCTTGCCATACTCATGGATGACCGCCCCATGCATCCTGATAGCCGCCACCTTGATGGGGTTCGCTCCCTCGGGTACACAGATATGCGCCTCGACCCCGAAAATCTTGCTCGCCAAGGCGATGCTCTGACCATGGTTGCCAGTGCTTGCAGTGATTACGCCTCGTTTCTTCTCTTCTGGGCTTAATTGGCTGATTAGATTGATGCCGCCTCTTACCTTGAACGCCCCTGTAGGATTATAGTTCTCGTGTTTTATGTACGCCGTAAATCCAAGGTACTCGTTTAAAGTGGGATAAGTGTACAATGGACTCGGATTCATGTATGGTTTGATGCGTTCAGCCGCCTGAACAATATCCAGTAGACTTGGTTCCTTCATGGTTAACAGGTGGAGGCTTGGGTTTATCTCTGTTTTCTCGGAGGCTTGTAGACATGGATAACTTGTCGGTAGGGGATTTCCTCGCGGCGATATATGTGATCGTTCTCTACCTGAATTACATTGTCCTTCCCTTCGGTGAAATCCAGTATGCTCTTCAGGTGATAAAACGGGAAATCGATACCCGGCGTATAATAATGCATGGGAAT
>JAOZIG010000232.1 GCA_026014515.1 Candidatus Bathyarchaeota archaeon
CCCCACCCTCGAAAAAGCTTGGAAGCGGCTTATTTCAATAAAAACAGCCCCAGAACCGCCCAGATCACCTTCTAAATAGTGCAAAAAAGTGTATCAGTAACGGGGAAAAGTGTACACATACACGGGATAATGGCGACAAAAACTTGTTGATAAGGTGAGACTTATCTTACGATTAGCACTGGACAGGGAGCATTACGCGCAATCTTCTCAGCAATGCTTCCAAGAAGCCAGCTACTTACACCACCACGACCAGTAGCACCTACTACAACTAGGTCCGCCTTTTCCTTCACTACCTCACCGATGATCGCCTGTGCAACGTTTCCTTTCAGGAACCTTGTACTAACTTTCACTGATGCCTCGTCAAAGGCCTTACGGGTCTTTTCCATGACTTCTTCGCCGTTCTTCTTGATCTCTTCCTCAGAATCTTCCTCAAGCTGACCGCCTAGGTCCATTGGACCGGGTGTGGTTGCTAGGTGAACGAAGGGGTGTAGTACGTGTACTAGGACTACCTCTGATTTGTTGTTTTTCGCTATCTCTGCGGCTTTCTTGGCTGCATGTAGGCTGTGTTTTGAGCCGTCTGTGGCTAGTATCATTTTCTTTGGGAACTTTGTTTCTGACATTGTTTCTCAAGCTCTCAGTCCAGCTAAATGTAATTAAATTTAGCGTATACATTCAGTGACAAATAACACACCCCACCACAACGGTTTAAAAAACATCAAATTGTACTAAAACTAAGAAGGCGTACACATGAAAGAAACCGACGAAACGGTAACAAGAACTTTCAGAGTAAACAAGGAATGGGACAAGGCACTACAAGAACAAGCAGACTGGCAGGGAATCAGCGTAAGCACGTTAATCGACCAGATAGTACGCCGATACGTCATAGCTGAAAGATTCCAGTTCAATGCCCCAGTAGTATCAATAGAAAACAAAGCATTCCAAAAAATAATACAAACACTAGAAGATGAAGAAATACAGAAAATAGGCTCCGAAACAGGGAAAATACTACCTGAAGAAGAACTATTACGGAGGGGACTCCCTCAAGAGTACGACTCATTCGTCTGGATCATGAAGGAAGTTTTCGGTAGATACGGTGGCTGGTTCAGCGTTGACCATTACAAGACTGAAACCGAAAACGTACTACATCTTAGACACTACTTGGGCATAAAATGGAGCACATACCTCCAACACTTCTTCACGGCTATGTTCACAAAAGACCTCGACATCATCACAAAAACAGAGACACGAGAAGAATCAGTAACCTTCTACATACCCAATAAACAAATAAAAAAAAATAAACGCCTATTTTTGAGCCACTAGAACCATGCTAAAGGTATCAATGGTTAATTTTCGCTGATTAAGCCCACCATAAACCGCGATAAACCTCCACCCAGCATCAATAAACTGCTCCTTCAACTCATGCAACGAGTAAATCCTATGATTAACCTCTAACCTGTCCAAGAAACGCAGGTCCTCACCCTCTTTCCGGTAATAGCTCCAGAAGTTGATCATCCTACTAGTCTCAAGATCAAGCTCCCTCTCCATGAGCATCACTATCCCATCATCACTGATAGAGAAATCATGTGCCTGAAACCTTCTAACAAGATTATCCCGGTTCGCCGTATGCATCAAGAAAAACCCAGAAGCCTTGGTAAGGCTCAAACACTGCCTGAGAATACGTAGGTCTGTTTCCTCGTCCCAATACCCCATAGAGGTCCACATATTGATAACAATATCAAACGCCTCAAGGTACTCAGAAAGCACCTTCTCAACCTCCCTCATATCACCGACAATAAAACGAGTCCTATCAGAAACCCCCTCACGTTCAGCGTAATCCTTGGCGAACCCAATATACGAAGGAGACAAGTCAACCCCCACCACAGTATAACCAAGCTTCGCAAGAGGAACAGAGACACGGCCAATACCACAAGCCAAGTCAAGAACAAGCCCCCCATCAGGAACACCATACTCATTGAATATAGTAACAAGTCCTTCAATCTCCTCTGGGGTCTTCTCAATACGAGCCTCAAGTGAAGCCCGGAAAAGATCAGGTTCAGCTACAAACATTTTCTCTGTCCAGTGCAAAGCATCACCAATACATCAAAAGAATAAGATAATAATAAATCATCAATAAACACCCCTCATACCGAGCAAGTTGACCCAAATAGAGATCAACACAGACAAAACAAGACTAGACATAGACTTCATCCAATGGTTCCTCAACGAACAGAGCCACTGGGCAAAAAACCGAACACGAGAAACCATCGAGAAAAGCATCAAAAACAGCCTCTGCTTCGGCGCATACCATGAAGACAAACAAGTAGGCTTCGCACGAGTAGTATCTGATTACGCTACATTCTCATGGGTCTGCGACGTATTCAGCCACCCCGACTACAGAGGAATGGGCATAGGCAAGAAACTAGTACAAGCCATCAGGAACCATGAACAACTACAGGATGGACTGATGCTACTAAAAACCAAAGACGCTCACAAATTATACTCACGATACGGAAACTTTGGCACCCCAGAGCTCATAGAAAGATTCATGCAACAAAAAAAATAATGGACAAACAATATTCTCTCTAAACGCAATTTAGTACAGCCACTATCATTAATTACATAAAATAATATATACAAATATTACACACTAAATCTGAATAAACATGAGTTTTCTAAAACCTCTAATAATTGCCGGACTCCTAGCCACAGCAGGAGGATTTGCATCAGATTTCCTATGTAATAACCTCGGACCTGCAGTTTACAATGGTTTCCTCGTGTTTGAGTATGGGGAAGGAGAAAACCCAGTAAACAACATTGTCTTTACCGTAGATTCACAGATAGCAGGTAATCTAATCATAATAGATGTGCCTTCTCCATGGAGCTATACACACGAAGGAGACACACTCACACTTAGCGGAGGCTCTCTAAGTCCCGGATCCTCAGTGAGAGTGACTGTCTCTCTCAACAAGTATTATGATGAAGGCGAATACTCAGCCAGATCAATGGCAACGACTACAATGGGTGATAAAATACAGTCCACAGGATCGTTAGCTGTGGGTAATCTATCCCCTTTGACCATTGTAGAGACAATGTCCACATATAGAGTGCCTTTAGCGGGTTTCGTTTTGGCCCTTGGTGCCACCGAGTATTTCCTTACGAGCCGAATACAATTACGTGACCCTATGCAAGATGTCTGGCGACTGGTAGAGGAATTGAAAAAACTTGAAAAAGAAAAAGCTAGAATGGAAAAGGAGCTTGAAGATAACAGGAAGCAAATAGAGAAAATAAAAGATGAAATTAAAAGGGATGAACAGCTTCGCGAGAGTATTGAGGACGACTACGATGGAGAAGGATTTGGCGCTCCCTCGTTTGCGACGAACCTCAAGAAGGAAATCGCCGCCAAAAAACTTCGCGTAGCGGAGCTTGAGAACCTCGATAGATACCACCAATCAGAGCTAAAAAAACTAGAACAAAAGATATCAAACCTCAAAGCGGAGATGGAACGACTTCAAAGAGGTTCCTTACCCCCCATTTAAAGGACTAAACAATTCTATGTGAAATACACTAAACCTAGTCCAGCTCAAATCGTGATAAATATGATAAACTAGATAACTAAAACCTAGCTCACGCTAGATCAATTTGCTGTATGAAAATACGATGGCAAACCATGTACGGCTCCGATTTCTCCTATGAGAACAATAAATCAACTTCTTAAGCTGGTGTTTTTGAGCTTTTGGGGAATGTAGGCTGAATACCTCGGCCAAAGCCTTGGCACGTACACCCCATTTCCATCAAACCGGTCTTCTACCGGCGCTCTCCAACCCGAAGGTACGGAAGTCTATTTTTAGGAGAGGCTTCGAGCTTAGATGCTTTCAGCTCTTATCCTACGCGGCGTAGCTACCCGGCGGTGCCCTATCGGACAACCGGTTCACCAGAGGCCACAGCGTGATGTTCCTCTCGTACTAATCACCCTTTCCCCTCAGACTTCCAACACTCCCAGTAAATAAAATCCGACCTGTCTCGCGACGGTCTAAACCCAACTCACGATCCCTTTTAATAGGCGAGCAGCCTCACCCTTGGCCCCTTATGCAGGGCCAGGATAGGAAGAGTCGACATCGAGGTACCGAACCGCGAGGTCGATGCGAACTCTCGCCCGCGACAAGCCTGTTATCCCCGGGGTAACTTTTCTGACACTACCAACCCTCATCAATAAGGACCTGATAGCTCGTTAAGCCTGGCTTTCACCTTCGGAAATCCTATTGTTAGATATCCGATCAATCTAGCTTTTGCCTTTACACTCTACGAAGGGTTTCTGTCCCTCCTGAGCTAGACTTTGGGCCCCCTCGATTCCTTTTCAAGGGGGTGCCGCCCCAGCCGAACTGCCCATCTGCCGATGTCCCAGAAATTAATCTTGGTAAGAGAAGTAGTCACAAATGTGTGGTGTTCCATTGATGCCTCCTACGTACCCAGAGATACGTACTCATTGGCTCCCACATACGCTCTGCAAAAGCAACCGCTTCTCAACAACAGACTGCAGTAAAGCTCCACGGGGTCTTCTTGTTCCACTGGAAGTCGCTGGACTGTTCGTCCAGCAGGTGGGTTCACCGGGGTCTAAGCGGGGACAGTGGGGTCCTCGTGGATCCATTCATGCACGTCGTAACTTACACGACAAGGCATTTGGCTACCTTGAGAGAGTCAGAGTTACTCCCGTCGTTTAGCGGCCCTTAGCCCGGTTGAAATCAGGTTTCAGGTACCACCACTGGACAGGATTCAATAACCGTACACACCCTTACGGGCTTGCGGTTACCTATGTTTTTATTAAACAGCCGGAACCCCCATGTCACTGCGACCTGCCATGCCATCTTTCGAAAACACAGCAGGCATTCCTTATACCAAAGATACGGAACTAATTTGCCGAATTCCCTCGCTTAGATTGTCCCCGACACGCCTTGGGCTACTCACCCTGAGCACCTGTGTTGGTTCTGGGTACGAATACAGAAGATCCATCCAACATGAATTTTCACGGAGTCCAGGGTACAACTGAACCCTCCATACGGAAGGCTATTCCTGATTTCTTCTAGTTCTCACCATTACGGTACTCCCTAGAGTTATGCAGTTAAACAGAGCGACAACTCTGCTCAATCTTCCCCGAACTGTCATCTGTTGGCTTAAAGTTACCTTGTGTACTTCTGTAGCATTGGAATATTAACCAATTCCCCTTTCGAGCAGTCATTTTAGCGCTGCACTTAGGATCGGCTAACTCCAGGCTGACGACGCATTGCCTGGAAACCCTTGCTCTTTCGGCGATCGGGATTCTCACCCGACTATGCTGTTACTACCACCGGGATCTGCAATCCCTGCACGGTCCACAAGAAGTTACCCCCTTGCTTCCGCCCATGCGGGACGCCTTCCTACCACAATTAATAATGCCTAAGGTATCGGCACCTGGCTTGAGACCCGTCCATCTTAGGGGCCCCAATCCTCGGCGGGTGATCTGTTACGATTTCTTTAAAGGTTAGCTGCTTCTAAGCTTACCTCCCCGCTGTTTTAGGATTACGACGCCCTTTGATTTATCACTTAGCCAGGATTGAGGGGCCTTAACCTTAGTCTGGGTTGTCCCCCTCCCGGAGACGTAGCTTAACCACGCCATCCCGTCTCCCAGGTTCTTCAACGCATGCGTATTCGGAGTTTAAAAGGTTGGTGAAGGATTTCTCCTCCGTGCCACCCGATTAGTGCTCTACCCCGCAAGCAGTCTCCCCTGAGGCTATGCTGCGACATACTTCGGAAGGAACTAGCTATCACCAGGTTAGATTGGTCTATTGCCCCTTTTCCCAGGTCAGATAAATGAATTGCATATCAATACTATTGCGGGCCTCCATCAAGCTTTCGCCTGACTTCACCCTGCCCAGGAAAAGATCACCTGATTTCTAGTCTCACCCACGTGACTCCGGGCCATTTAAGACCCAGCGGCTCGCCTTACGGCTGCCCGCACTTTGGTTTCCCTAAGATTACGATAACGTCTTAGTCTTGCCACATAGATGAACTCCCCGGTCCGTGATTCGAAACGGAGCATAGAACGCTGGTCCGCCTCATCCTAATGATATGTTACCATATCTTCGTTCTGAGGTTTCAACCCTTTTGCGCCCTAACCGTCTGTAACTGTGTGATTTCAGGCACTTTTAACGCCCCTCTCGGGGGACTTTTCAACTTTCCGTCACCGTACTAATACTCTATCGGTCTTGAGTTGTATTTAGCCTTGGAAGTTAATGCCTCCCACATTCACACTGCATTCCCAAGCAGTGCTACTCTGGAACAAAGAACGTTCCTCTCAACTTGCGTCTACAGGACTATCACCTTCTACGGTGGAGCTTTCCAGAACACTTTGACTTCGTTGAGTAGGATCTATCTAAGCCCTTACACCACATCTACAATGCATTACTGCACGTATTCAGTTTGAGCTGTTTCCTGTTCGTTCGCCACTAATAAGGAAATCACTATTGTTTTCTCATCCTCCCCCTACTAAGATGTTTCAGTTCGGGGGGTTCCCGCTCCCATAAGGAGCACATGAGGAAGTCCTATTCAGGGATCTCCGGATCTGAGACTGCCTGCGTCTACCCGGAGCTTATCGCAGCTTGCCACGCCCTTCATCGGCACTCAAGCCTAGTCATCCATCACACAGCGTAGTAACCAGCAAAATCTTTTTACTGTTCCCACAGCTGGAGTCGGAGCCTATACATGGCTTCATCGCCAATTCCCGGGATGTCCAATCCCAGGGCGGCTATGCCCTTCACCCCCAACTTTATCGTTGGGTGTTGCACGTTTTTTTTGATTTTGAGTTTTGGGTCGAGCATGACCTTCCTCGCACATTCCGTATTTGTCTTAGGAGGTGATCCGGCCGCAGGTTCCCCTACGGCCACCTTGTTACGACTTAACCCTCCTTACGAGGCCCAGGTTCGAAACGGCCAACATTCGACCATTCCTCACCCAAACCTCATTCGGGTGGTTCGACGGGCAGTGTGTGCAAGGAGCAGGGACGTATTCACCGCCAGATGATGACTGGCAGTTACTAGGCATTCCATGTTCATGAGGGCGGGTTGCAGCCCTCAATCCCAACTGAGGTATGGTTTAGGGATTGGCTCCCCCTTTCGGGGTGGCAGCCCTCTGTCCATACCATTGCAGCCCGCGTGTGGCCCGGAAGATTCGGGGCATACTGACCTGCCGTTGCCCGCCCCTTCCTCAGCCTTATCGGCTGCGGTCCCACAAGAGTGCCCAGCAATCCTTTAGATTCTGATGGCAACATGTGGCACGGGTCTCGTTCGTTATCTCACTTAAGAGAACACCTCACGGCACGAACTGGCGACGGCCATGCACCTCCTCTCAGCTCGTCTGGCAAGATCTTCAATCTGGCCTTCACTCTGCTGTCGCTTCCGGTAAGGTTCCCGGCGTTGACTCCAATTAAACCGCAGGCTTCACGCCTGGTGGTGCTCCCCCGCCAATTCCTTTAAGTTTCAATCTTGCGATCGTACTTCCCAGGCGGCATGCTTAACGGCTTCCCTGCGGCACTGGGGTGGCTCGTGGCCAACCCAACACCTAGCATGCATCGTTTACGGCTGGGACTACCCGGGTATCTAATCCGGTTCGCTACCCCAGCTTTCGTCCCTGACCGTCAGACGTGTTCTAGTCAGCAGCCTTCGCCACTGGTGGTCCTCCGGGGATCAAAGGATTTCGCCCCTACCCCCAGAATACCGCTGACCTCTCCCACTCTCTAGCCAGGCAGTATTTCCCGCAGTCCAACGCTTGAGACGTTGGATTTAACGGGAAACTTACCCGGCCGGCTACGGACGCTTTAGGCCAAATAATCATCCCCACCACTCGAGGGGCTGGTGTTACCGCGGCGGCTGACACCAGTCTTGCCCCCCTCTTATTCCCGAGGCTTTTTAGACCAAGGAAAAGCCACCTTCTTCAGGTAGCACTCGAGGTAACCCCTTCGCACGTTAGTGCATTGAGGAGGTTTCGCGCCTGCTGCGCCCCGTAGGGCCTGGACCCTTGTCTCAGTGTCCATCTCCGGGCTACCACTCTCATGGCCCGTACCGGTCAAAGGTTTGGTGAGCCATTACCTCACCAACTGCCTGATCGGCCGCAGCCCCATCCTTAGGCGTATACCAAACATGTATGGGATACCTTTGGGCGTAATACCATTCCAGGACATTACACCTATCGCCTATTAGCCCCAATTTCTCGGGGGTATCGACGTCCTAAGGGTAGGTTAGCTACGTGTTACTGAGCAGTATGCCACTTACAGACATAGTTCTGTTCGTTCGACTAGCATGGCTTAGTCCCACCTCGATAGCAGTGGGGTCCGACGGGATCAATCGGAATGTATTTTGATCGCAATCGTACTTTCTACTGTGTAGTTAAATTTAGAATTAAGCGAGGAAATCTTCCTGCTCGACCCTTCTCAGACACGAAGACATTCCTGTCTTTATTCGCGTCTTCATACATTTACCCGCTACTGGAGCCCGATCCATCATCCACAGGCAAACGCCTTTGTCAGACCGGAGCCGCCGACTATGAGCGGATGCGATTTCTCGCACCACCCCTACCACATCGTATGAATAAAAACGTTACTCTTTTCGATGCGAAAGATATAATAAGGGAGAATATATCCCGCAACCCGTAATTTTTTGGTTTATTGTCAGAAAATGGTGTGACATTCTTTGACGATAGTGAACGAAAAAACGGGTAGGTTTGGACAATTAAAATCACTCTGGATCTTCAGAAATATGTGATTTCTCCATTTTTTTACGATTTAGCTTATCAAGCTCATCACGGAGAAACTGCTCATATTTTTCCTCAAAATTGCGTTGCACACTAGGAGAACGATTTGTCAACTTATCCCAAGCTGTTGTCGATACGCTGCTGATCTTATCAATGGCCTCATCCGCTAAAAATTTTCCAGCCGCAAACATGGACAAACCAAGTTTATTCACAAGAGTAAGCTGCCCCTCAAGCTCTTCTTGGAACTCGTCTTTCTTGGATAGTTCTTCTAAGCCATCCTCGGTGATCGTAAATTTACCGCCATCAAGCTCCTGTATTAATCCGTCTCGTACAAGCCTTCCTAAAAGAGGATAAATCAACCCAGGGGATGGTGCCCAGTCGCCTTCGCTTCTCTCAATGGATTCATCGATAATATCTTTGCCAGTTAGTTCGTTCTCGGATAATAGGTAGAGCACATAGTATCTTGTGAAGCCCCTTGGTACTTTTCCTGGTGACTGTGACATGCGTTAGCCCTCTATTCGCGTTACTATGAGAGTAGAAGAATATAAGCATATCACTAGTGATATGAGGATTTTTGGTGTAAGGATGAATAAAAAAAGACCGTGTTTATCCAAATATCACTAGTGGTTTTGAAGTAATTTACCACATTAATTAAATAATCCAACATAAAATGTCTATGTGATTTAAATTGTATAATATGGATTCAACTCCGGACGTAAGTCTGGGCGACGAGCTCACAGTTCTCGTATTAAAAGGAAAGGGCGACAGCATAATTAGCCGAATGAAAGATGGGAGAGTAATTTTGTTCAACCGTGAAAACGTCCTATTCAACGAACTTGAGCCAGGTATGACCGTTTTATCTAAGGTAAGTTTCATAGCGCAAAACTACATTATCGTTGACCCCATCGCACCACCTGAGAAAGGAGTAGAGGCGATTAAACTAGGGCTTCAAATGGTTACAGAGACAGAAAACTGGGAGAACGCGGTTATCGCTAATGCTCTGCTCTACGTGATCGATATTCTCGAAGAAGCCTAATCCTTTCTTTTATAAAAAACAATAACTATAACTTGTTTCACTCTTTAATGGGGTATAAAATAGCGTACTTGATCAGTGGTTTGTTCACTGTTTTCTCGGTCCTAATTCTAGTTTATGCAGCGAATAACCTGTACCTAATCTGGGCTACACGAAAATACAAGGACAGAGAAGCACCTGAACTCAGCTACTACCCCAAGGTGGCAGTGCAGCTTCCAGTCTATAATGAAAAGGATCTAGTATCAAGACTGATCGATGATGTTGTGAACCTTGATTACCCCAAGGAATCACTTGAGATACAGATACTTGATGACAGCATAGATGAAACAAGGGAAATAATTAATGAAAAGATAACAGGTAAGCCATTCATCAAGGTAATTCGCAGAGAGTCAAGAGAAGGCTACAAGGCTGGAGCACTTCAAAACGGTTTACATCAAACCGACGCAGAGTATTTCGCCATCTTTGACGCCGATTTTCTACCTGAGCCGGATTTTTTAAGAAGAGTAATTCCAATTATGGAGTCTGATCCAGAGATAGGATTAGTTCAGACAAGATGGGGGCATATCAACAAAGGATTCAACCGGTTAACTAGAGCCATCGCCTTGGCATTGGACTGGCATCACTATATCGAGCAGGTGGGGAGAAACGCATCGAACCTGTTCATCAACTTCAATGGTAGCTGTGGAGTAATGAGACGCACAGCCATAATTGACGCTGGGGGCTGGAAAGCAGACACCCTCTCTGAGGACCTTGACATCAGTTACCGGATACAGATGAAAAATTGGAAAGCAGCATACATACGTGATGTAGTGGTTCCCGGCGAGATACCTCCAACAATAGAAGACTACAGGATACAGCAGCGACGATGGGCAAGAGGTAGCATACAGTGCAGTAAGAAACTGTTTAACGAAGTGCTCAACAGCGATTTAAGCACCAAACAGAAACTCCAGTCAATTCTTCATCTCAACGGGTACTCGGTCTATCTCTGGACCATGCTATTGATGATTCTCTCAGTACCAGCGCTACTACTGAACACCAAGACCATACCTGATGCTCTAGGTACGATTGGGTTAATCGGGGCTTTTAGTCATGTTGCGATTTATTTTATTCTTATGAGGAAAAACAAGGCACATTGGCTTGGGTTCACAAGGGATTTCCTGTTCTTATTCGTGTCCAGTCTGGGACTCAGTCTTGAATGTAGTATCGCGGTAATACATGGCTTGTTCAAGCAGGGAGGAGAGTTTCAGAGAACCCCCAAATACAATATAAAATCTGAGAATAGAAGACCCCAGATGAGAAATGCTGGTAACAAGCATCTGATACCAGAATTATTACTCTCAGTATACGCGGCAATAGGGCTAGTATTGGCATTAATGAGAGGAAACACAGGAATGCTAGTATATTTCACGCTACACACAATAGGTTTCCTAACGGTGCTACTATTATCAGTAAAACCGAGTTTATTTTAACCCAAGAATAATCCGTACAAAGCTGTCGATAAAGCCGAGAGCATCACTAGTGGTGAACTTGGAGTTTCCATCTGCACGCTCATAGAAGGTAATTGGTATCTCAGTTACACTCTGCTTCATTTTCAATGCCTTGTGGAGGCTCTCAAACTGGAAATCCCATTTATCACAGTGAACCTGTGGCATTACAGCTTCCCACGCTGTGCGTCTATAAACACGGTAACCACTGGTCCAGTCATATATTCGCCTCCTGAGAAGCTTACGTATTACAAGATTTGTGAAATAACTAAGAAAATCACGTGTAAAGTCGCGTCCTACGATCTTTCCTCCGGTTATCAGTCTGCTACCAATTACTATGTCATAGTCACTGGACTTGGCGATAAGCGCGGGTAGATAATCTGGGTCGTGACTGAGATCACTATCGATTGAAACAATAAGGTCTCCTATGGTGAGGCAAAAACCGTCCTTATACGCGGTTCCTAGTCCTAGCTTTGTGGGGCGATGAAGAACCTTGATCTCATTATATTGTTCAGCAAGATTATCGGCTATTTCTCCGCTTCCATCGGGGCTGTTATCATCTACTATTATTATTTCGTGAGAATAGTCAGTTAGTGCGTTACGTATTTTCTCAATGTTGATCTCCAGTGTCTTTTTTTCGTTGTAAATGGGGGCTATAACGGAGACTAATGGTTTCACTGTATTCTCACTATTTTTTGGTGGAAATTGAGATAAGACTACAGTTCAGTAAATGTAGTCAGCTAGGTAACAGGTAGATAATACAGGGAAACCCTAAGACTGAGCAAACCAGATCGCTAGAACACAAGATTATCCTAAACAGCTACACCCATAGACTCTGGTGTAGAAAATCAACATAGGCATAATTCACATGGGCTTCTTCTACAGCGGTGGAGGAGAAAGAACAGTACTAAGCCAAGCAAAAGGACTCACTGAACGAGGACACCAAGTCAAAGTCTACGCACCAATCATCGAACAAGACTGCTTCCCAGAACTAGCAAAAGAAGTAGAACTAATCCAACTATCAAAAGGCATCACAGACAACCTACCCCTAAAAACAGCGATAAAAATGATAGACACAAGCCTTAGAACACCCACTAAAGGCTTCAAAGACAGAGACATACTCATCGCACATGGACAACCAAGTAACTGGATAGCCTACAATGTATCTAGAAAAACAGGGATACCATATGTATCATATCTGCATCAAGCTAACAGGTTTCTACATCCAAGAGAGATCGATAAAAAAACAGGGTGGAACACAGACTCCAGCCTAGCATTCCTAAGCCTACTTCATAAAAACCCGGGAATAATCAAACGACTGGACAACCTCTCCATAACATCTGCCAGAATTATACTTACAAACTCCAACTGGATAAGAAGACAGATACAAAGCGCATACCATCAAAACAGCGTAGTATGCTACCCGGGAGTAGACCAAAACAGTTTCCAGCCAAAGAGAAGAAAAACAGAACCATATATTCTCACCACCAACAGACACATACCCCAGAAAAGAATAGACTACCTGCTCCACTGCATAAAAAAAATCAAACAAACAATCCCCGACATCAAATGCCGGATAACAGGAGAACCCACCCCACACACCAAAGAACTAGAAAACCTCACTGTAAAACTCGGGATACAGGAAAACATAGAGTTCACAGGTAAACTCACATCAAACCAGCTAATCTCAGCCTACCAAAATGCATACACATACGCATATACATCACCAGAGGAAGACTTTGGACTCGGACCACTAGAAGCAGCGGCATGTGGAACACCATCAATCGTCTGGAACCATGCGGGGCCACAAGAAACAGTGATCCACCAAAAAACAGGATACAGAATCAAGCCATACAATCTAGACCTGATGGCTGAGAAACACATTGAGCTACTAAGAGACCAGCGTCTAAGAGATAAAATGGGATACAGTGCTAGAAGACACGTTGAGACACGATTTACATGGACTCTTCACTGTGATCGAGTCGAAAAAGTGTTAGAGAAAGTGCTAGAAAACAACTGATATTTGGTAGATTTGTAACCCAACACAACGATGTGTGGTAGTATTATTGTTTATTAAAGTTTAAAGAATGGTATTCATGGGAAACGCAATGAATAAACCCAAAAAAGTAACAGCAATTACAATCATAGCCTTACTATTACTATCGTCAATACTCACAGCACAGGCAGTAACACCACCTACAGTACCAGGTCATGAGACTTACCAGACTATCGAAGGTGTACTGGACACAGATGAATACATTCTCTACCCGTATGATGAAGTCAACGTTGACATCGGGTTCTCCAAATACGGAGAAATGATCGATGGAGACACAGAGACAGGGCTCAGCTACAAGGGAATCGACGTATTCGCCAACCCAGCAGTCCCCAAGGACCTCTGGTGCAGCGGATGGATAATGGACATCCACTACACAGAAGGCGGATACCTCAGAAACACTTGGGCATACGCCTTATTCTCAGACCGCACCGTAATGGGAGTCGAGGGAGACTGGCAACAGGAACAATTAACCAAGGACGCCAGCGACCCAACTGACACCCATGGAGGAAGAAGAACCAACGGATGGGCAGAGACCGAGGACATCAAACAAATCTATGATGGACCAAGGGAAGCCATCTACCTACTCCAGACACGCATCTACGACAAAGACCCACTGGACGGAGGCACTCCACTCGTGGAGCTAACCATCCAGCTAGTCTACAACAAGGTCATGAAACAGGTCACAGAGATCAAGGACATAAAACGAATCGACAACAATAAGATGAAAGGACCATTCCAGATCGAATTCAGTCAAAGAGCCGAATGGGACATAGGAGACTCATCCAGCAGCCGAAGCTACGCCGAGTTCTACAGCGACCTGCCAACAGAGTACTACAAGCACCCCTTCTACTACCCAGAAGGAGAAGTACCCGCAACATACGACCTCTGTCAACTAATCGACGAGGAAGAGGAGCTAGTAGGCTACGCAGCATACTGGCCACAACTCATATCCAAGTGGGTTACAAACGCTGAGGAAGTACGCAGATACGGAGAAGACGTGGATATACCAAGCCTTCTAGCTAGCATGGAGACCTATGAGCACACAGTATCACTACCCACCAGCGCAGACGAGCTAGTAGACCCAAGCATCTACTACAACGATGTCACAGGTGAGATAGTGATACTGCTACCCAAGGAACCAGTCGCCTATCCAAGGGGACTCGGAGAATGGGATAACGCGCCATGGCTCTTCAAGAAAGACGGCACGGACGATTTCGCTAAGATGTTCATGGAAACCACAAGCACACCCGGATCATGGACGTGGGACCCAATGCATCCACCATACGGAGCAGTTGTAATCGAACCATTCCAATGGAACTGGGGAGACGAGTTCTGCATCGTATTCAAACGAGTCATGGAGGGACACACCCCCCAGTGCAGCACTGCAGCAGAATGCATGGAGCCAATCTTTGAGCCAGGTGAATCAGTGGAAACCTTAGGAATGTACAGCGAACCAGACACACCATACGTATTCGGCGAGTGGGACTTTGACCTCGACTTTGACCACCCAGAAAACAGCACACACCAGTTCAGATGCGTAAGCGTCTACGGACTCACAGACAACCACAACGCCATGGACCCCAACCTAAACGGAGGATACTTCCGCATCGACAAGGAGGTACTCTACCAGCTAAACGAGGTCTTCAACCCATGGGACCTCAAAGAAGCAGCCGAACTCGACTCATTCAGATGGGCACAGAAAGGCGACATCACAGACACCATAGTACTCACAAGCCACCTCTACGACAAATACGGCAACCTAAGAGACTGCCTAGACGGAGAACACCTAGTATGGTTCCCAGAGAAATGGGGCTACTACTGTAACTTCACTGAGAAGGTAATCCTCTACGGATCAGGAGGCGCCACGCTACTCACAAGACCAGACGACTACACCGTCAGCGGAGACACAATCACCATCACCGCCAGCACAAGCGGATACACACACTACAAAGTACTATACTCGACGAAACTCGACAACGACCAATCCGACTGGCACAACGGAAGATGGGAGTGGACCATAATCGGCGAGAACAGCCACGCAAGCGACAGCCTAGGCTCAGCCATGCTAACCTCAGCGTGGAGCGACTGGAAAAACAAGGAAACATGGCTCACGGGACTCGACATACAGTCTGAGGACATCGGACCAAGCATCCCATGGACCATGCGGGTCTTCAGTGACACGGAACCAGAGATGCGGCTTAACTACCACTTCGACTACGATACAGACCTACGCTCAGCCTTCAGGGACGACTGGTGCACACCAGACAACTGGGACAAAGTCACAACGATACACCCATACGCGGTAAGCAGCAGCGACCTCATCATAGTAGGAGGCCCCATCGCAAGCCTATCAGCTGAATACATGAACGACTTCACAGACGCCAAGATATTCACAGGCTACGGCGACGGCTTCTACGCACAAGGATGCTGGGCAAGAACCACACAAGACCACTACCAAGGCGAGGTACTCATGGACGTCACAGATGATGAACTCTGGTACAATAGCGTCGACACAGAGGACAAGGTAGGACACGCAATCGTATCCACCTATAAAGACCTCAACGAGACCGTCGGATTCATAGTATACGGGTACACAGCCGAAGACACCTACTATACATGCTATGCCCTCAGAGGCGGACTCTTAGCATGGCTACAGGAGATACAATGCGGAACAACAACCATCATCCTAGAGATCGACTACAATGACCTCCACCCAGTAGGGTTCCACGTCAAGGAATGCCTAGGCACCATAACAGAGTGCACAGGATTCATGACCAACTTCAAGGACACCGAATACTCCTGCAACAAGGCAACGGCACAGACAAACGTAGAAGCAGAGGCAGCAAGCCTAGGAATATGCTACAAGCTAGTAGACATAGAGTGGTGCGCACAGCTACACCCAGACCCATAACCCCCAATCCCCCCTTTTTATTTTAATACCCAGACCACACATCAATATTAGATAAAATTGTCAGCCATGGAATACACGGAATCAGCCATAAAGACCGCCAAGGCACTATGGGGAACAGAAGCAGAAAAAGCCAGAAACCACATAGAAGCAACCGCAAAATCCACCCACACAGTATCCAGCACACCCTTAACACCAGACCTTGAGCCAGTCACACGGCTACGCTACGGTGAAACCCCATGAAGCCATACATGCTGAGCCTCACAGAGGCAACACAAGCAATCAAAAAAGGCACACTAACACCCAGAGAATACACAGAGTCACTACTAGAAAGAATCAACACCACCGAACCAGCCATCCACGCATGGGTAACCATCGAAACAGAGAAACTCCTAGAGGCAGCAGACAGAGCCACCGAGACAAAGCCAATGAACAGGCTCCACGGAGTCCCCATCGGAGTAAAAGACATCTACAGCACAGCCGGGACACGCACCACCATGGGGTCACCAATATACCGAGACAACATACCCGACACAGACGCCGCCATGGTCCAAAAGATCAAGGAAAAAGGCGCCATAGTACTAGGCAAGACAGAGACAACAGAGTTCGCACTCCACGACCCAGCCCCCACCACAAACCCATGGAACACACACCACACCCCCGGGGGCAGCAGCAGCGGATCAGCCGCAGCAGTAGCAACAGGCATGTGCCCCGTAGCCTTCGGCAGCCAAACAGGGGGATCAGTCGTACGACCAGCCAGCTACTGCGGCATAGTCGGAGTGAAACCAACATACGATCTACTCAGCCGAGAAGGAGTCTACCCCCTAGCATGGAGCCTAGACCACATAGGATACATGACACGCACAGTTGAAGACGCCCACCACATGCTCGCGGCACTCACAGACAGCGATAAACAATGGAGTCTCCCGGAGAAGCCCCCTAGAATAGGTGTGCTTAGAAGCTATTTCAAGGAAAACGCCCAAGAAGAGGTCTGGGATGGATACGAGAAGACCATCGCAAAGCTCTGGGGAGAAGGAGCAGAGATTATAGAAGCTTCGTTGCCGGAGAGCTTCAAACTTGTACCTGATGTTCACAGGGTCATCATGGCTGTAGAGGTAGCGGCAGTCCACGAGGACCAGATAAGGACCAAGCAAGATGATTACGGCGACTTTATCAGAGGATTCATCATGTCAGGACTCCTAGTACCAGCCACAGCATACCTCAGAGCACAGCGCCTAAGAGGCACAATAATCGAAGACATGAAGAAACTCATAGACCAATACGACTGTGTAATATGCCCGTCCACGACAGACACCGCACCAGAAGGACTAGCATGGACAGGAAGCCCAGCCTTCAACGCACCATGGAGCCTCACAGGGTTCCCGTCAATAACAATACCATCAGGACTAGCCCCTAACGGGTTACCGCTGGGACTGCAACTAGTGGGAACGCCTCTTAGCGAGTGGAGTCTACTGAAGATAGCTGGATGGTGTTTTGATAAGATCGGGTTTGATACCCGTCCAAGAGACCCCTATACACCTTAGAGGGTCTTTATCTCTTCACCGTTCATGGTGGCGATAACCTCTACAAGCTCAGGGACACCGCTACTCCTAATCTTCCGCCCCATCACTTCCTCGATCTGGAATATACCCGCCGGGTTCTCCATAGTTACCTGAATAGATACAGGTTTTTCCTTACCCCGCAGTATCTCCACCTTTTTGATGGCTTGAGCCGAGATACTGTGGATATCGTTTTTTCCAGAAAGATAGGGTACACGGCTTCGTCCTTCAGCCATATCCGTGCCATCAGCGATAGTGACCGCCCCGGCTTCTACGCTGAGACATGGAACAGAGTCGTTTGAACTGAATAATGCGTGGAGAACCTCGCATTTGATCCTGTAGGCTAGCTCAGGGTCATCGTGATAAACACGGTTTAGAACCCTATCAAGTATGCCCATGGATAGGAAAGTGCTACTTTGCTCGTGATTGATCCTGTGAACAGCGTTGCCTACATCATGCAGGTATGCTCCTAGAAGCACGATGAGCTGGGCATCATCATAGCCACATATTCCATGAGCCACACTACTTGGCTCCACACGTGTCGTTAACAACTTGAATATCTCAAGGGCGCTGCCTGCGATTATCTTGGCGTGTACTGGCCCATGGTCATTGTAGCCGAGGCGCTTGACAGCCATTATGTTGGCCATACGGAGATAGGTCTGAACCTCGATATCCTCCTGTAGCAGGTTAAATGTCTCAGCTAGGAGGGGTGAGTCAAGGTGATTATGAATTAAACGGCTGGATACTACGACCATGCATTGAGTAAAGCAGACGGGCTTAAAGGTTCACCGCAGCCCGAGGTAACCTGATCTCCCAAGTGGTACCGACACCGGATTCACTGGTATAACTCATCTCGCCTCCATGACTCTCAATGATACGCTTCGCAGTGGGGATGCCGAGACCCTTTCCTTTCTTCTTTCCTGACATGAAGGGAGTGTCGATTACATCAGCGAGATCATCTGAGATGCCTGACCCAGTATCATTGATGAGTATTGTAACCCAGTCATGCTCATCGACAACCTTAACCGATAATTCTCCGCCTTCTGGCATCGCCTCTAGGGCGTTCTGGAGAAGCTTTCTAAGAGCTAGGGCGGTCTTTGCTGGGTCGATGTTTATGGGCTCGGTTTCTTGATAATCTTTCAATATCTTGATGTTCTCGGGTATCTCAAGCTCGGAGAAGGATAACTCAACAACCTTTACAGGGTCTACTTGGAGCCGTTGAAGTATATGCCCCTTATAATATTCTCTAAAGTTGTCCAGTATCGATGTTGCTTGTTGAAGGCTCTGTTTCACCATCACGTATAGTTGTTCGTTATCGGGGTTTCGCTGTATGAGGTAGATGGCGTTCTGTATTGTCTGTAGTGGGCTTCGTAGGTCGTGGGCTAGTTCTGATGATATGTGACCCATCTCTTCTATGACTCGTTGCTGTACCTGTTTATCCGTTGATGGATGGTTTTCCTCGTTCTCGCTCAAGCCTACTCCACTCCTCATATCCATGTATATTGAAGCGGTTTATGGATTTCTATATTGTATCTTTGAGTAGAACCTATTTAGGCGAAGACGCATCTTTGATGCATTATGGCTGAAGAGTATAGGTTCCATCGTCCTGAAACAGAAGAGGATTATGAGCAACTCTATGATGTTATGAGACGCAGTTTCACAAACGAAGACGTGGATGTCATTGTGAGACGCTTAGTGGAGCACCACCCAGAGATGACTGAAACAGACTATTTCATGGTAAAACAGGGTGACGAAGCGGTGGCGGGACTCATACTGATTCCACAGAAGTGGAACATTGATGACGTAGAAATGAAGGTAGCCGAGATGGGTTGCGTGGGAACCGTGCCAGAACACAGGAGACATGGAGTCCAGTGGATACTCAACAACCATTTCGATGAATACGCCAAGAGCAGGGACTATGATATGTGTGTTCTAGCAGGGATACCATACTTCTACAGGCAATTCGGATACCAGTACGCAGTCGAACTAGACTATGAGACAAAGATCGACCTCAATAAGCTACCAACAGAGACAAGCCTTGTTTCCAGAGAGTTCAAAGACAGCGACATACCTGAGGCTCAGCGTCTCTTAGAGCACATACAGAGCAATTATCTTGTTCATAGCATCAGAACCCCGGAGATGTGGAAGATGCAACAAGAGACAGGCACCTATGGGGCGGAACCCTTCAAAGGAACTGCGATACTGGATAACGAGAAGCTAGTAGCCTACTATAGATGGTGGGCAGAGGAAGAAGTATTCAACATAAAGGAACTAGCCCTCAAATCTGACGCCTACATTGAAGAGGTTGCGGCATGCATCAGGCGGGAAGCTGAGGAAAAGGGCGCTAAGAGGATTAAGACCAAGCTAAGCGACGAGGACGCTTTCTCAAAATATCTTATTGGGTTAGGTGCGGAGACAATCAAACCATATGGTTGGCAGATAAAGCTCCTTGATCCAAGAAGCTTCATTGAGAAACTAGGACCAGTGCTTGAGAAGAGGCTTGCAGAGTCAGAGTTCAAGGGACTGACAAAGGAGCTGCGTATGAATTTCTGGAAATACAAGATAAAACTAGATTTCAAGGATGGAAAACTGGTCTCAGTGGAACATGTTTCGGAGGCAAAACGGGTCCTCGGCATGAACCCCTATGCGTCTATACAGCTTTTCCTCGGGTTTAGAAGCAGAGAGGATCTTGATTATGCGTATCCTGATTTCTATATCAGGGGCGGAAACGAGGGTCTCATTGATGTCTTGTTCCCAAGGAAACCCGGGTACATCCACTACTGCTATTAAACTACCCTTTTAGCTTGGCAAATGTATTCGTAGGGGATAGAGATGAGCCGCTTCGATGAGTTACCCCTGAGCCCAGAATTACTAAAGGGTATACGTAAGATGGGGTTCACCCAGATGACCCCCATACAAGTCGAGGCAATCCCCTTGCTACTGGAGGGGAGAGATGTCATCGGGCAGGCTCAGACAGGAACAGGAAAGACAGCTGCCTTCAGTATACCTATGATCAACCAAATAGACGCAACGAACCCAGACACACAGGGACTCGTAATAGCGCCTACGCGGGAACTGGCGACACAGATAGCAGCACATATCAGAGGACTAGCCAAGTACACCGATGCCCGGATATTCTGTTTTCATGGCGGAGGTAATATCTACAAACAGGCTGAACTGATGAGACGCCCAGCACACATTATCGTAGCGACACCGGGGAGACTGTTGGATTTGATCTACCGTCGAAGAGCAGTGGACCTGAGCACTGTGAAATATGCGGTGGTTGATGAGGCGGATAAGATGCTGGAGCTTGGATTCATCAGAGAGGTAAGGGATATTCTGAGTAAGCTTCCCTTCGTGAGACAGACGAGTCTATGGTCTGCTACTATTACTGAAGACTTGCTTGAGATCGCGACGCGGTTTATGCGTCATCCTAGAAAAGTCATAGTCTCTAGTAATGAGATCGCACAGGAGAACGTTGAACAATACTACTTATCGGTGACAGATGAAAACCGGGTAGAAAGCCTCTACAAGATACTGAACAACGTGGAGGTGGACAGGGGATTCATCTTCTGCAATACACGAGAAACAGTGGATCAACTGGTTGAACTGATACAAGAAGAAGGCTATCTGGTAGAGGCACTGCATGGTGGATTTACACAGACACAGCGAGACCAAGCATACACCAAGTTATTGAAACGACAGGTAAGGTTCCTCGTCTCAACAGATGTTGCGTCAAGAGGCATCGACATCAAAGGAGTCACTCATATCATCAACTATGAGGTGCCTGAAGACCCAGAGGTCTATTATCACAGGATAGGAAGGACAGCTAGGATCGGAGAAAAGGGCAAAGCGATTACACTGGTCTCAGATTCGGAGATGAAGTACTGGGAAAACATCAGGGAGATGACAGGCACAGAGCTCCTTGAGTACATGGTTAGGATAAGCTGATTAGATAATCGCGTGTATTGCTTGGTATGAATCTACCACTTCACATTGTCGACGTATTCGCTGAAGCGAAGTATGAGGGAAACCAGTTAGCGGTCTTCATAGACAAAGAGGGACTCTCCACTGAGCTTATGCAGAAGCTGGCAACTGAGATGCACTTCAGCGAGACCACGTTCATCACTGCACAGGACAAGAAAAACAGAGTATTCAAGGTAAGAATATTCACAGTAGAAAGCGAGCTACCCTTCGCGGGACACCCGACTCTGGGTACAGCGTACATCGCCCAGAAGCTACTAGGAGAGAAGGTAGACAAGCTCACACTAGACCTCAAAGCAGGCATGATTCCAGTTGAGATTAGTTACGAAGGAGACGAGCCCAGCATACTCTGGATGAGACAGCTCCCCCCAGAGTTCGGAGACACTCATCCGGTAGAAAAATTCGCGGAGTTCCTTGGACTCGAACCAGATGACTTTGATACCGATTACCCGATTCAGGAGGTATCCACAGGGGTCTACTTCTATATGATTCCATTGAAGACACGGGATGCGTTACTCAGGGTTAAGATCGACTTTGATAAACTAGCCGAATACAGCAAGGACAAGAAGGCGAAATGGCCATTCATGTTCACAAGAGAAACAGATAGTTCCGAGAATCACATCAAAGCAAGGATGATCACTAGCTTCACTGAAGACCCGGCTACTGGAAGCGCAAACGGGTGCTTTGCTGGTTATCTTG
>JAOZIG010000279.1 GCA_026014515.1 Candidatus Bathyarchaeota archaeon
TTAGTATCAAGGGATGTTGATCTTCTCCTTGACAGCTTTGAGGAGCTTGATATACAGATTGACTCAGAGGATGTTGACAGCCTCAAAGACGAGATGTACGCGATAATGAAGGAGACCGAGAACTACAAACTAGAGGACTACTCCTTCCAAGAATCAATAAACCAGCTAAACAGCACCCTCTACAGGTACCAGATCAGGATGCCGGGAAGCCTAGCCCTCATGATCAAAGTAATCGCGATGGTAGGCGACATCGGATTGACGCTGGACCCTGAGTTCAACTTTATTGAAAGAATAGCACCTTACGTAAGCAACCTCATGAGGCAAAACATGTTCAGTACTGAGTCCTTGGAACAAACAAGAAACGCCCTCACCCGCGAGATACTTGGATTCCCAAAGACGCTACGAAAGTTCCTAGACAAAGTAAGCAGCGGCAAGTCACGCATGGAGGTAACGGTCCCAGAGGTAGCAGAGATCAATCAATCCCTCAAAGACACAGGCTGGAAACTATTCCTAGGGCTGCTAGGCATGGGGTTAATCATCGGCTTATCCATAATCATCACAGCCACAAACATATTGACCCCAGATATACTCACACTGATAACCCTTCTAGGCGGCGTCGCACTGCTAGTAATCATACTAAAAGGAGTAACAAGTGGTTCAGGTTAGAAGTGGTGGGCCTGAAGGGATTTGAACCCATGTCCCCCTGGTTATGAGCCAGGTGCTCTAGGCCAAACTGAGCTACAAGCCCACTTAGCACAGCCAATAAACAAACAACCTAGATATAAAAACTACCCCGCGTTGAAAAACAATTATAAACAGGCACTTGGGTTAAAGATGGTACGTGCTCCTGTGGTGTAGTCCGGACAAGCATTCCAGCCTTTCGAGTTGGAGAACCCGGGTTCGAATCCCGGCGGGAGCACCAAACATTCTCATTAACGCTAAATATCTATGAGCCCTTTCTCCTGTTTGAATCGATTTGAAAGCCGTTGAAATCGCGAAAGAATTAATCAAATTTGATACAAGCGGTCCACCCACACAGGAACAGCCCTGCGCCGAGTGGATCAAGGCTTATCTGGATGATCTTGGTTTCGAGACTCAGTTACAGGTTGTTGAGCCGGGTAGAGCAAATATCGTAGCCAAGTATGGTGTAGGAAAAGGCCCCGGATTGGTGTTATCCGGGCATATTGATGTAGTCTTGGCGGGAGACCCTGAGTTATGGAAGGTTTCAGGGCCCTTTGATCCGATTGTAAAAGATGGGTATCTGTATGGTCGTGGTGCTTGCGATATGAAGGGACCAGATGCTTGTATGATTCAGGCAGCAGAGGAGCTTATCGATCAAGATTTCAAGAAACAGTTGACGCTTGCTTTTACTGCTGGTGAGGATACTGGCGGCTGGTTTGTTGACCGTGTTATATCTGATAAACTGGTTACCCCCAAGGATGCTAGTTTCGGCGTCATCGGTGAACCAAGTATGATGGAGATAATCCCAGTTCACAAGGGCGGCGGCGGGGCAAATATAATGATACATGGTCAGGCTGCCCACAGCAGCAGACCCGAGCTTGGTATCAACGCGATACAAAAGTCAGCGGATTTCCTATATGAGCTTAGAGAACTGCAGAAAACCCTTGACAAGACCCAGCACCCACTTCTGGGTCCTACAACGGTTGAATGTACCCTCATTAAGGGTGGGTTTAAGGCGAATATTATCCCTGATCAGTCAAATCTTACCTTGAACTTCCGGTTCATACCCGGTCATGAAGCACCTGAGACATCAATAAAGTGGTTAAACAATATCATTAAGAAGTTATCAGAAAAAGACACAGATTTCAAGGCGGAAATAATTGATCACAGAGCCTCAATACCACTGGATGTACCCCTTGACTCACCAATTGTTGAGATACTAATGGATATACTTGGTAGTGATCCAGTTGGCGCTCCATATTATACTGAGGCAGTAAGCTACACAAAGGCTGGGGTTCCCACTGTGATCTGTGGTCCCGGCAGTATAGATCAGGCGCATACTCCTGATGAATATATTAGCTTGGAGCAAATGGAGCAGGGTGTTGCGACTTACAAGGAACTCATTAAACGAGTTTGCCTTTAATTCTCCCTCTTTTTCTATATTATAACGTGTTTTTCTGTGTAAACAGGATTATTGTTTTTGTTTGTGAGAGTTATTCTATCAACTTGAGAGTAACTATTATTGAAGAAAAAACTACGAGAATAATTTATATAACTGAAATAACATGAAAGAATATCAGGCGCATAATATGAGTGACGTTAAATTCGACTTAAAACCAGTCAGTAAAAAGCCTTCAAGAAAATACAGAAAAGGCAGCAAATATGACCCCATCATCGATTCCTTCATGAAAAGTGAACACGAGCTAGTAAAGGTGGAAGTGCCAGAGAAAGACGCCAACTACCTCCGAACACAATTAAAGAAAAGAATTGATGCAAGAGACCTACAAGACAAAGTAGAAGTCTCAGTTGTTAACAACATCGCCTACTTAGAGAAAAAGTAGAACTAAACTCTACAATTTCTATCTTTTTTAAAATACTAATAATCAAGAGAATAATTTATTCTATCTCAACAGTGGGGCAACCTAGCTTACCCACTACCTCATTTGCTTCTGAGGGGTCGAGCTTTATGGTGTACAGGTATTTGCCTGTCCTGATCTTTAGCTTTGTACTGTCCTTGTTTTTCTTGACCCTGCACTCTGTTGCATTCGTTGATAGTTCAATGAATTTTTCCTTGTCTTTTATC
>JAOZIG010000455.1 GCA_026014515.1 Candidatus Bathyarchaeota archaeon
CAGACAGGTTCCAACAAGGAAGATATATCCTTTTCTACCTACCAACTGGAGGGGTATCCCCGCCAGTTGGTGGAGAGAACAGACACATGACCGGCGACTACTCACAGTATGATGGGCATGTGCCAGCCGAATTTGTCCGCGCGTTGGCAACCATAGTCAATAGGTGGTACGGTGATGCCGACGATTCACCTGCCGGCAACGTCCGAATTTGTCTAGCCAACACGATGGTTACGAGCTACCATAACTGGGGCTCAGTCATCGAATTGTGGAGCGCAGGGCAGTGCTCTGGTTCCTATCTTACTGCCCTGTTCAATACCATGCGGAATTCCGTCATGGAACTCTACTCCTGCATGTACACTGCAAGAGAATTGGGCCTCGATTACCGAGACCTCGGGAAGAGGTTCCACTTTGAGAACGCCCAGAAGTATATGGGTGACGACAAGAGGTTGGCGACTACGGAAGAGTATTCTTTCCATACCAACGTCACCCACGCGGCCGTTGTAAAGCGAGCTTGGAACTTGACCTATACCAACGCCGCTAAGACCACTGATTTGAAACCTTATGACCCACCAGAGGACCTGTCGCTTGTCAAGAGAATGGCCGTAAACCATGGGGGTGTCTATTATGGTGCCCTCGAGCTGAATACCATATTGAATATGGTTTGCTGGACCAAAGGTGAGGACAGAATTGGGAATATTCGCAATAGGGCGAATAACGCTGTGCGTGAACTATCTTTCCATACGAAGGAAGTTTGGGATGAAAACATTAAGAAAATTGAGATGCAAGTAGGTAGTGTGTGGCAAAATCCATTTACCAGCCAAGACGAGGCTCGCGCAAGCGCCTTGGACGGCTGGAATGGTTATTAGATATTGGGCGCGCCCTGAACAAGGCGTAAAAAGGTTCGAATTTGGGAGGAACAAAGCCATACCCGACGCTGGTGAACTCGTTAAGAAGGCGACCAGGTCAAAAGTGAAAATGTCGGAAAACGCTAATAATATAATTGTGCCAACTGAAAGCTCAGGCGCGGCTATTGTCGTGTCGACTGGAGACTCCTCCCAAAACCCCACCACACACTTTGCTGACGATACCCTAGGATACCAAGCTAAACTATATGCAGAAAAACAAGAAGACCCTTTTAGTGATCTCATCATAGCCCCTTCATCGCAGACCATAGTAGATTTCCTCCAAAGACCTTCCATAATAAGTAGTGGGGTATTTACCGCTTCAGACAGTGGAATACTCTACATAGATGATATCACGTCCCTTATTACCCCTCCCAAACAGTCCCGCATGAATAACATCTATACCTGGAGAGCAGACTTTGACCTTACGCTCCAGGTTAACGCAGACAGGTTCCAACAAGGAAGATATATCCTTTTCTACCTACCAACTGGAGGGGTGTCCCCGCCAGCCATCGGTGGAAATGTACTCGCCTGGCGCAATATGCACACGTGCCATCTCACAAAAATCACTCAACTGCCCCATGTTGAGATAGACCTCGCTACGCAAACGCATGTCAGTTTGCACATACCCTATATCTCTGCCAATCCTATGAATACTTGGTCCTCTACCACGGCCACTGCGGGAGCAGGACTGGGTTTGTTTGGCATAGTGCCCTACTCAAAATTGGATCCGGGAACGGGTGGCTCCACGACCTGTGGATACACCCTGCTCGGGTCCTTGTCCAATGTACAGATCGGAGCGGCCAGTGTTGGACAAGCTGGCGATGCCTCGACCGCTGAAGCTAAAGCTAAGGGTGTGGGACCATTAACACAAACCCTCAATAAGGTGTCCAAGTCTATAGGAATATTTGGAGAAGTCCCGATTATCGGGTCTTACGCCAGGACTGTGTCCTGGTTCACCAAACTTATGTCCAACTCTGCCGAAATTTGGGGCTGGTCTAAACCGACCGCTCTCAGCGCACCAATTAGAAACGATAGGAAGATCCACGTTTATTCGGCAGTTTCAGATGGTAGTCACTACGGTAAACCTTTGGGCGTGATGTCAGAAAACTCGGTTGGCGTGCCCTCGTCTATACCGGTTTCCGTCGACGAAATGGACCTTGCTTTCGTCGCAAACCATTACGCCTATATATCCAGCTATAGCTGGACAGGTGCACAGTCAGCCGGTACCACGCTGGCTGACATCAGTGTCACGCCCCAGGGTTCATACACTTGGAGCAAAGGCCAAGTCCACACTCCCCTCTCATTTGTTTCTAACCAGTTTGCAAGGTGGAGAGGTGGAATACGATACAGGTTCAAACTGGTAAAAACTGCCTTCCACAGAGGCAGACTGGCTGTAGCGTTTTATCCCGGCCTCTCAGGGGGTGCGGGAAACTTAGCGTACTCTGAACTCGTGTTCAGGGAGATCGTTGACGTTAATTTAACGTCAGAATTTGAAGTCTGCTGTCCATATATGGTTGCTCCGCCTTGGCTTTACGGCCAGGCTCCAATCGGCGTTCTCCACGTTTACGTGGTGGATCCACTGGTAGCACCCGCCACGGTTAGCAACAGCGTCAATGTCCTTGTTGAGGTTGCTGCGGCCGAAGATATTCAGTTCGCTTGCCCGGTCAATTGGCAAGTTGAGCCATATTGTCCCTCCACGGCACAGTCCGGGGAGAGCTACACCGAAGTGTCCTGTTTCGAGTTGGGTCCAAAGATCAGAAAACCCAACTATCGCCTGGCTGCTGAGACGACCGGAGAGGTCGTTAAATCAGTTCGCCAACTAATCAAGAGGAATTGGAATCTCTCTGGTCCCA
>JAOZIG010000230.1 GCA_026014515.1 Candidatus Bathyarchaeota archaeon
TCAGAGCCCGGAATGCAGTTCATGGAATCCATGGAGTGGATACCGGCACTTGGCATAAATTACTCTGTGGGCGTTGACGGAATTTCAATACTTATGATCTTCCTGACAACACTGCTTACAGCTATAGCAATACTCGGCTCTTTCACTTACATCCAGAAGAGACAGAAAGAGTTCTACATCTCTATGCTTGTTCTTGAAACAGGTATGGTGGGAACTTTCCTGGCTATGGACTTCTTCCTCTTCTATGTATTCTGGGAGGCGATGCTTATCCCTATGTACCTCATAATCGGTGTATGGGGCGGTAAGAGAAGAATCTATGCAGCTGTTAAGTTTTTCCTGTATACCTTCGCAGGTTCCGTTCTGATGATGATCGCTATTATTGCGCTCTACTTCAAGCACGGCTCGATCACAGGCGAGTATACATTTGACATACTTAAAATTACAGCGCAGCACATGCACTACGGTGTAGGCTTCCAGATGCTTGTTTTCGGGGCTTTCTTCCTCGGATTCGCTATCAAAGTGCCTATGTTCCCTGTACACACATGGCTTCCTGACGCACACGTTGAGGCGCCTACTGCCGGATCTGTTATCCTTGCGGGTGTACTGCTTAAGATGGGTACTTACGGTATGCTGAGATTCTGTCTGCCTATGACACCGATAGCCTCTATCAAGCTGATGCCTTTTGTGGCGGTAATGTCTGTTATCGCTATTATTTACGGTGCTCTTGTGGCGATGGTGCAGAACGACATTAAGAAACTTGTTGCTTACTCATCAGTATCTCACATGGGTTTTGTAACACTCGGTATATACGCTCTTAACGAGGCCGGAATAGAAGGCGGTATCCTCCAGATGTTTAACCACGGTATAATCACTGGTGCGCTCTTCCTTCTGATAGGTCTGATTTACGAGAGAACACACACTAGGGAGGTAGCAGACTACGGCGGTATCGCGAAAAGCGTACCTGTTTTCGCTACTATCTTCCTTATCTTTACAATGGGTTCCATAGGTCTTCCGTCTATGGGTGCATTTATCGGTGAATTCCTTGTCCTTGTGGGCGCTTTCCAGGCATTCTCCGACTGGGCGATACTTGCAGCAATCGGCGTTATTTTCTCTGCCGTATACATGCTGTGGTGCTTCCAGCGTGTATTCTATCAGTCACTTAATACTAAGTGGGAAAAACTGAAAGACATGAACCTGAGGGAAGTTATTTATCTTTTCCCTCTTCTGATCATCGTGTTCTGGGTCGGTATGTATCCTGAGACATTCACTGAGTACATGCATGCAAGTGTTAAACATCTTGTTGAGCACATGCAGACTGTTGCAGTGGCGATGAAGTAAGGGAGGTTAAGATATGACACCAAATGCAATAATGAACCTTCTTTCGATCTACCCGGAAGTGATCATGACAGTCTTCGGACTGATCCTGGTTGTTCTCGATGTTATGACCAAAGGCGAGAAAAAGTCTATGGTCGGCTACTTCGGGATAGTATTCCTGTTTATCACTGTGCTTGTGGCCTGGCCGCCGGTTGGTAAGAAATTCCTCGGCTTCGGCAACATGGTAATGTGGGACTCATACTCCTTTGTATTCTTCTTTATCTTTGCGATAGCATACGCACTGACTACACTCGGTTCTGTAAGCTACCTGAGAGAGAACGGAATACTTAAAGGCGAATTCTACACAATCATGTTCTTCAGCATAATTGGTATGACGTTCATGGTATCTGCTTATGACCTTACAGTGTTCTACGCTGGTATGGAAACAATGGCTATCTCCATGTACATCCTTGCAGGATTTAACAAAAAATCAGTAAGCTCTGCTGAGGCGGGAGTTAAGTACTTTATAATAGGTGCTTTCTCTTCCGGTATTTTCCTCTACGGACTTACATTTGTATACGGCGCAACAGGCAGTATGAACTACCTTGAGATCGCTCACGCTCTTAAAGGCGGAGCAGCCGAGCTTACAACATTTAAGCTTGGTGTGGTTCTTATGCTTGCAGGTTTTGCTTTCAAAATCTCTGCTGTGCCTTTCCACATGTGGGCTCCAGACGTTTACCAGGGCGCACCGACACCTTCTGCTGGTTTCATGACAGTTGCTCCTAAAGCTGCTGCTATGGGTGCTCTGATAAGATTCTGCTGGATAGCTCTTGAGCCTATCGGCGATATGTGGGCGCTTTTCTTCAGCATACTTGCTGTTATCACAATGACATACGGTAACCTTGTTGCTCTTGCACAGAATAATGTTAAGAGAATGCTTGCTTACTCTGCCATTGCACACGCAGGTTTCATGCTTATGGGTCTTGTTTCCATGAACCCTGAAGGCTATCAGTCAGTTGCATTTTATGCACTGGTTTACGCTTTCATGAACATCGGAGCATTTACCCTTCTTGGTCTTGTGAAGAACAAGGGCATGATTGATGATGAAAGAATCGAGAGCTTTGCTGGACTTTCCAAAAAGAGCCCAATGTTTGCTCTCGGTATGCTTATATTTATGTTCTCTCTGGCGGGAATCCCACCGCTTGCAGGGTTCATAGGTAAATTTCAGGTTATCATGGCTGCTATGAAAGCTGAGCTTTACTGGCTCGCTATCATCGGCGGTCTGAACAGTGCACTTGCATGTTACTACTACATGAGAGTCACAATCTTTATGTACTTCAAAGAGCCTGAGTACGAAGTGGAAGCTACTGTTACACGTTCAGCTTTCATCACATCCTTCATAGGAGCTGTGATGATACTGATGATCGGTTTCT
>JAOZIG010000386.1 GCA_026014515.1 Candidatus Bathyarchaeota archaeon
ACGCCTATGAACCTCTTATAGAGGCTGCCAATGTCTTGGGTAATACCCTTGCATCTGTGGAAGGTGTGGAGAATGTCCAGAGTGATTTCATTGCTGGCAATCCTGCATTACGTATTGAGGTAGATCAGGACCAGGCTACTCGGTTGGGTATTGGGGTATCCACGATTGCCAGCTACCTGCGAGTACGCTTTGAAGGACAGAAAGTAGGAACATTGTTCCTTGAAAATGAAGAGATTGATATTGTCGTTCAGTTTGATAATGGAAGAACCGAGCGCTTTGAGGATCTGCAACAAATACTCATACCTACCGATGATGGAAGGCTAATACCTTTAAGCAGTGTTGCAACAATTACCTTGGAGAGTTCTATCGGTTCCATCAGGCGTGTTGAAGGGAAACGTGAGATTACCGTCACCGCTGATGCGTTGGGAGAAGTAGACCAAAATCTGGTCAACGATCAAATCGTAGAACTTTGGGATACAGATTTACGTGATCGGTTCCCTTCTGTTGACCTGTTGGTCGGAGGTGAGTTCAGTGACTTCTCCAGCCTCTTGCTTGATATACTTCGTGTCTTTGTGCTCGGTATATTCCTGATGTACTTGATCCTAGGTACACAGTTCAACAGTTACAGCCAGCCCTTCTTGATTCTGCTTAGTGTTCCCTTTGCTTTCATCGGGGTGGTTCTCTTCCTCTTTGTCTCCGGTACACCACTCTCGACAACGGTAATCTACTCCGCGGTCGCCTTGGCCGGTATCGCGGTAAACGATGCCATTGTCTTGATAAGCTTTATCAATGAGCTGCGAGCAGAAGGGAAATCTGTAGGTGAGTCAATTGTGGAGGCTGCTGGAACCCGCATCCGTCCGATACTCCTTACCAGTCTCACCACCATCGCCGGACTCTTGCCGACAGCAATTGGAATCGGCGGGTACTCAGTAGTGTGGTCGCCTATGGCAAGTACCATTATGGTCGGCCTGGTCTTCTCTACGCTGAGCGCCTTGTTCGTACTACCCTTGCTCTATGCCACGTTCTACAAAGATACACGGAGGAATGCATAATGAAACGACACCTACCTATAGTTATACTCTTACTGTTTACCACCTCTTTCCTTGCAGCCTCCTCCTATCCTGACCTGGGTAATGTGGGGCCTGTAGGGGACACTACGCTCTCCTTGGAACGAGAGGCCATAGATGCTTTTCTGAATACTTGGAAAAATGAAGCACACCCGACTACCTCCAGTTTGCTGGAGCAATTGGAAGCAAAGATTGAGGAAAATGACTGGCAATTGCAGCAGCTCTCTGATGTGGTTGGTATTCAGGAGGCTCAACTGGAGTTCTCCCTTTCCCAAGGTAGGCCGACTTGGGGGGTGAGTGCAACTCCCTATACGTACAATGATATGACCGTACAGACTGGAGCTACCCCTACCAGAACCAAGAGTCACTCCTTCCAAATTGGGGGATCCTTGAGTGATACCCTCTCTACAGGGGCAACCGTGCAGCTCTCCGCTACTCAGAAGAGCTCGTACAGCATGACTACCAAAGATACCTGGACACAGACGCCCTCAGTCTCGCTCTCTCTCCGCCAGCCTCTTTGGATCGGGGAAGGGTTGGTTGACCTCTCCTACCAGGACAAGCAGGTGGAGAAACAGCGTATTGCACTCTCTGATGCCCTGTACACCAAAGAGGGCCTGCAGAGTGCTCTCATTATGCAGAATATTCGTCTCCTCTTGCTCCGTCAGAGTTTGCTGGAAAACCGATATATTCTCTCTGAACGTGTAGCCTTGGCCGATACTGCAAAAAACAGGGCCAAAAATGATTTGGATGAGGGCCTGATCAGCCGCCAGGAGTATGAGCGTAATCAACTAGCTTACCAACAGAGCCTGAGCGCTTTTCAGGCAGTGAATCGTGAGCTTGATAATCTTACGGTTACCTTGGAGAGGGTATGGCAGGATGAGCTTCCTGCGCAGGTTTCTCTCTCTTCTTTCAATCCTGTTTCCCTTATGGAAGATGACTATGATATTGATGGATTGCTCTCACGTTACCTTGCCCAGGACACTGCCTACCAGCAAGCCTTGTTGGAAATGCAGAAGGCAACCCTCGATAGTGGTATGTTTTCAATCAGTGATGCTCCGTCTCTTCAGTTGAGCTTCCAAATGAGTCCTTTCTATTCCCCAAGCGATGGCAATACGTTCTTCTCATCCTTTAGCGAGCTTTTCTCAGACGCCGATCCACAGCTGACGTTCTCCATAGCATTCAGTGCAACCGATTTATTTAGGAAATCCTCCACATTGCAACAGTCTATCGCACAGAAATCGCTGGATTCTGCGAAGGCAGGTTTGGAGCTGGCTTATGCTGAGGCTGAGGATACAGTAAATGCACTGAAGCATGAAATCTCTGGGTATCTCTTTGATCTTGGCGTGCAACTTGCCGAATATCAGCTGAAAGAGGCTATGCTCTCCAGTGAACAGATCAGATTCGAGGCATCGATAACAGACAAGCTGTCGCTCGAGCAGAAACAGCTGGATCTGTATCAGGCAGCGTTCACAGTACTAGGGACACTGAGGGAGTTGGAATTCCTGTATCTCCAGATGCGTTTACAGGGACTTCTAGGATAGGTTGCTCTTCTTGAGCATAGCCTTATGACGATACATTGCCTTGTCAGCATGGGTGAAGGCATCTTCGATGGAGATGCCTTCATCGCTAATTGCCTCTGCATAACCCCAAGCAACATCGAGGGGATGA